>JANNNG010000240.1:0-16208 GCA_031398425.1 Hyphomicrobiales bacterium
AGCAGTGTGGGAATCAATGACATCTATGATGTCGTCGATTACATATGGCTGGATCTTGCGGAATGTCGCCCTCAGTGTCGGAACAAGATCACGACACCTTACATATATGGACATACATATCAGGATTACGATCGGAAGAAGTAAGTGGCAACGTCATCGGGACAATCGTAAAGCTCTCAACTCTACTAGATCACGGAGGAATCAGTAGAAAGGGAGAAGAAGTCTCAATGAGTTCAGGGCAACAAAAGGATCCATCCCAACTGAGAGTAACAGAGGAATCAGTAGAAATGATCGGAGAAGGAGCCGTCTCGCGGTGAAGATCATGTCCTTGGCGGCGGCGGCGCCGACGGCCGCCACGAGATCGCTCAGGCCATCCAGCGGGTAGGCTAGTCCCAATCGCGCCGGGGGAAGGGCGAAGACAGCGCTGCTGTCGGCGATCCGCAGGTCGCAGGCCAGGGCGAGCGCCAGCCCGCCGCCGATGCAGAAGCCGCGGATCATGGCGATGACCGGCTTCTCCGCCTGGCGGATGCTGGCGAAGGCATCACCGTTCAGCGCCTCATACGACTGAGCGGCCGCGGCATCGCCGCGCGTTGCGCCGAATTCTGAAATATCGGCTCCCGCCGCGAAAGCGTCGGCTCCCGCGCCGGCGATGACGATGACTCTTACATCACCATGCTCATCAAGAGATTTCATCAATGGCGGGATCGCCGCCCACATGGCGGCGTTGAGCGCGTTGCGGCGCTCCGGCCGGTTCAGCACCAGCCAACCGGTTGATCCATCGACGAAAGCCCGGAGATGCGGAGTGGGAGAGTGAAGCGTCGCCATGCTCGGGATGCTAGGGCGTGGGGCCGACCTTCACAATGGCGCGATGGGATACCCATATGAGCGAAGCTCGGATATATTCGGGCACAGCCGCCCGCTGACGGCAGCCACAATGGGAGAACCGACGATGCGCCAGGCGACCCGGACCCAGTCCGTCGAAAAACTCGACCCAGTGTGGAACCGCGTCCGCGAGGAGGCGGACGACATCGCCCGGCACGAGCCGGCACTCGGTGGCTTCATCTTCTCGCTTGTCCTCAACCATCACACCTTCGAGGAGGCGCTGACCCACCGGCTGGCGCAGCGCCTGGGCAATGCCGACATCGGCGCCGACCTCATCGTTCACGCCTTCAACGACGCCATCGACGCCGAGCCGGAAATCGGGCACGCGGCGCGGGCCGACATCATCGCCACCTTCGACCGTGACCCGGCCTGCGACCGCTACATCGATCCGCTGCTCTATTTCAAAGGCTACCAGGCCTTGCAAACCCACCGCATGGCGCATCGGCTGTGGCATGCGGGTCGCAAGGATTTTGCCTATTATCTGCAGAGCCGATCCAGCATGATCGCGTCGGTTGATATTCATCCTGCAGCACACATTGGTCGCGGCATCATGATTGATCATGGCCATGATATCGTGATTGGTGAAACCACAATCGTGGAAGACAATGTGTCGCTGATGCAGGGCGTTACCCTTGGTGGCACAGGTAAAATTACGGGTGATCGTCATCCCAAGATCCGGCACGGCGTGCTGATTGGGGCCGGGGCCAAGATACTTGGCAACATTGAAATAGGCCATTGCTCGCGCGTGGCTGCCTGCTCAGTGGTGCTGCATGATGTGCCTGCCAACCGCACGGTCGCAGGCGTTCCAGCCAAGGTGGTGGGCTATGCAGGCTGTGCCGAGCCTTCACGCTCCATGGATCATCAGGTTGAGGATGTTGCGGCCATTCCGGAATAAAGCTAGAGCTTCGGCTGTCCAAGGAGCCTGCCCATGAAGCCCGACGAACTTGCAAAGTTGACCGCCTATTTCCGCAAGACCTTCAATAATCCGACGTTGGCCGTGAAAGCCCGGCCACAGAAGAAGGATTCCGGCGAGGTCTATGCCGGTGAGGAATTCCTCGGCGTGGTGTTCCGTGACGAGGAGGATGGCGAACTCAGTTATAATTTCTCCATGGCGATACTGGATATCGATCTCGAGTAGGAAACTGACCTCATCCGCACTCGGCAGCCCCAAACTTGGCAGCCCCAAACTCGGCAGCCCCAAACTTGCATCTCTGAATCAGACGTAAATGTGCTGTTTCATTTTGCTACAGCCATGCGTGAGTGGGGTGTGAGTGATGGTAATGCAGCATGCGGCCTATCTGTTTGCCTTGGCCGTCGGGATCATCTCGTCAGGCATCATCGGCAACGCGTGGGCCATGGCTACCGGTGAAGCGCCACGGCTGGGTGACCTGTTTGATCGAAACCCGACATTTCTGACCCCCTTTCGCGTGTTCGCGGCCTTGTGCAGCGCACCGACCACCATTCTGGTGGATGGCTTTGGCTGGTTCATTGCCCAACCCATCTTCGGAATTCCCATCATCATGGCGGGTCTGGTCTGGAGTTTTCTGCAAGGCGTGTTTATCCTCACGACGGTGTTCGGCTTCTCCTGAGGTTTCCATGCCCCTTTATGCGCTCGACGGAGTTTCCCCTGACCTTCCGGGCGAGGGAGATTACTGGATCGCGCCTTCCGCCGATGTCATAGGTAAAGTACGGTTATTGGCCGATGCCAGCATCTGGTACAGTGCGGTGCTGCGCGGCGACAATGAGTGGATCACCGTGGGACACGGCAGCAATGTACAGGACGGCTGTGTGCTGCACACCGACATGGGTACGCCTCTGACGATTGGCACCAACTGCACGATCGGTCACAAGGCCATCCTGCATGGCTGCACAATCGCCGACAACACTTTGGTGGGCATGGGTGCGATTGTCTTGAACGGAGTCCAAATCGGGCGAAACTGCCTGATCGGGGCAGGGGCCCTGATACCCGAAGGCAAGGTCATTCCGGACAATTCACTCGTGGTCGGTCAGCCAGGAAAGGTGATCCGTACACTCGACCAAGATGCAGCCGACAAGCTGACGCAGGCAGCCCTGGGCTATCAGCGAAACTGGAAGCGATTTCGTTCAGGACTTGCGCCCGTGAACAAAAGACGCTTGCGGTAAAACGTGGGCGGGTTAGCATGTGGCCATGACGCTTTCCGATGCCATTGCCCAGCAACCCCTCTGGATTCAGTATTGGCTCTATGTGCTGGTATTCAGCATCGTGGTGCTGCCGCTTGTGTTGTTGGTCTGGAAGCAGACGCGCCTGACGGCCATCATCACCATCGCTGCGTCGATCATGGCTGGCTTGGGTGTGTCGAAACTCCATGACCAGCTGGGCTATGTCAAACTCCTCGGACTTCCGCACATTATCCTGTGGACGCCACTGGTGTGGTATCTCTACCGACAGATCAGGCGAGACGACATGCCGGTATGGCCGCGTCGTATTATGATGGTGGTACTCGCCGTGTTCCTGATCTCACTCGCCTTCGACTATGTCGACGTGGCGCGATACGTGTTGGGTGAACGGGCTACGACGTAAACGCCAATGGATCGCTCGACCATGACAGTCCCATTCAAGGCCCTGACGCCGCAAAACCTGGCCGAACGGCTTGGTACCATCGACGCTATGGTCACACGCATTGGCGCGGACACATCGCTTTGGCGCGTGCGCGAAGTGGGTGACGGCAACCTTAATCTTGTGTTCATCGTCGAAGGTCCATCGGGTGGTTTGATTGTCAAGCAGGCGCTGCCCTATGTGCGGCTGGTCGGGGAAAGCTGGCCGCTGCCGCTCAAACGATCCTTCTTTGAATATCACGCGCTGACACGCAGTGCCGCCCGCGATCCCGGCCTGGTGCCGACCGTGCATTATTTTGACGAAGCACAGGCCATCATTGTGATGGATTATCTGTCACCGCACATTATTCTGCGCCGCGCACTCATCGCTGGGCAAATCCTGCCGAGAATTGCATGGGATCTTGGGCACTATCTCGCACGCACGGCCTTCCGAGGCTCAGACCTTGCAATGGAAACACGCGCTAAAAAAGCCGACGTGGCACTGTTCTCAGACAACGTCGAACTCTGCGACATTTCCGAGAACCTGGTGTTCTCCGATCCGTATTTCGAAGCCAAGCTCAATCGCCACACGCCGCAACTTTCCGCGTTGGTGGCAGAGCTTCGCGCTGACCGCGATCTCAAAGTCGCGGCACAGAGACTGAAGCACACATTCTCGGCAAAATCGGAAACCCTGTGTCATGGCGATATGCACACAGGCTCAGTTATGGTGACGACCGGCGACACAAAAGTCATTGATCCGGAGTTCGCCTTCTATGGCCCCTTCGGTTTCGACATCGGCATGTTGCTTGCGAATTACTGGATGAGCTTCTTCTCGCAGAAGGGCCACGGTTCGCGTGATGACGTGCGAGAATATCTGCTCAACGTTATCATCCAGACATGGTCGAACTTTCGCGCTGAATTCGCAGCTCTGTGGCGCAGCGAACGCAAGGGCATTCTCTACCAGTCCAGCCTGTTTGAAGACCGCAACGATATGCTTGGTGCTGAGCAATCCCTGCAACACGTGTTGCGCGACATTCAAACCGACATGCTCGGTTTTGCCGGCATTGAAATCCATCGCCGCATACTCGGGCTGGCGCACAATGCCGATTTCGAAACCATCGCGGATGATACATTGCGAAGCGTCTGTGAAGCACCCGCGCTGAAACTCGGCCGCCATCTCGCTGTCAACCGGGCAGAGATCACCAGCCTCGAAGAGGTCAACCACCTCGCCATCTTGCTGGATCAGGGAACAGTCTCATGAAGGTCGACGGCAAGCAATACCGCACCATTTGGCTGGCCAGAGATAGCGCATCGGTGGAAATCATCGACCAGCGTTTTCTGCCCCACGAATTTCTCGTTGTTCCCCTGCGCAGCGTTGCCGAAGTCGCAACCGCCATTCGCGACATGTGGGTGCGTGGCGCACCACTGATTGGTGCCACCGCCGCCTATGGCATGGCGATAGCCATGCGAGATGACGCAAGCGACGACAATCTCAACAAGACTTGGGATGTGCTCCACGCGACGCGGCCCACGGCGATCAATCTGAAATGGGCGCTGGATGCGATGCGGGCCGCGTTGTTGCCGTCGCCGGAAAACAATCGCGCAGCAAAGGCCTTTGCCCGTGCTGCCGAAATTGCTGACGAAGATGTGGAACTTAATCGCGCCATCGGCCAGCACGGTCTTGCCATCATCAAGCAGATTTCAGAACGCAAGCAGGGCGCGCCTGTCAATATTCTCACGCACTGCAACGCCGGTTGGCTCGCCACAGTCGACATTGGCACAGCAACAGCACCGATCTACGCGGCGTTTGAAAACAACATTCCGATTCATGTCTATGTCGATGAAACCCGCCCACGCAATCAAGGCGCGCACCTGACCGCCTGGGAAATGGCAGGGCAGGGTGTGCCCCACACCTTGATCGTGGACAATGCAGGGGGCCACCTCATGCAGCACGGCAAGGTGGACATGGTCATCGTCGGCACCGACCGCACCACAGCACAGGGCGATGTCTGCAACAAGATCGGCACCTATGTCAAGGCCCTTGCGGCAAAAGACAACAACGTCCCTTTCTATGTGGCATTACCTTCCCCCACCATCGACTGGACTGTGAAAGATGGCCTCATGGAAATCCCCATCGAAGAACGCTCGGGAGCGGAAGTATCTCACGTCCAAGGCCTGAACCACCAGGGCAAGATCACCAGCATCCGCATCTCGCCCGAGAAAAGCCCCACCGCTAACCCGGCCTTTGATGTAACGCCCGCAAGACTGGTCACGGGTCTGATCACAGAACGCGGCATTGCGGAAGCATCGGCGGACGGCTTGAAACACATGTTTGAAAAAATTCTTTCTCCCTCGGCCCCTTGAGGCCGGGGGAGTACCCGAAGGGGGAGGGGGTGTCTCAACGAGTCGACTGTCTTTTGACTGGCAGTGCAACGCGCGCCCGTTTGCACAATTGTTTGAGATCACAAAAATCTCGACTGAGGATGCACCCCCTCCCGGCTTCGCCGTACTCCCCCAGCCCAAGAGGGCCGGGGGAGAAAATTATTTCTGACAACCTTTGTTGTCTCGTTCTCAAAAAAGTGGAGCCGACAGCGGGTGGGACGCTGCCGGCTCCGAGAAGCCCGGCGGTTGGGGGATGGGGGGACGCCGACCGGGCCTGGCTCTTGCCTCAACGCTTCGTCGCTGACGCGACGGTTGCCGCAGGCGCTGGCTTTTTCAACAGGGCTACCCATTGTTTCGGGTTCGCTGATGACTGACGTTTGAGGAATGTGTAATTCGTGTCGTTCCACAACAGAATGTCGTTGCGGCGGTTGTCGAGAATGTAATCGCCTTCCTGCGTGGCCACGGTCAGAACGGCATGGCCTTCCATGTGTTCATCGAGCACAACGGTGATCTGCAAGTTTTTAGCGGGCAGACCCAGTTTCTCGAGAGCGCGTTTTTTCAACAGGACGAAATCCTCGCAATCGCCCGCCGTTGTCGGGTAGGTCCAGACTTCGGCCTGGCCATAGAGACTTTGATCGCTCACAGGTTTGATCTTGCCATTTACATACGTATTAATCTGGTAAAGCGTATTCCAGCGGTCCGGTGTCATGCCCATCGCGCTGGGTGCGGCGGAGGCGTAGGGTTTGCATTCCGTTGCGTTGGTTGAACAGAAATTGACGTAGCCGATGGGCGGCAGGGTTTCGCCGTACTCGGTCGAATGCAGGCTGCGGTCAGCCTTCTGTTCGAGGGCTGCCTGGCCCGTCGCCGAAGCGGGCAAGGTGTGGAGTACTATGGCAAGAACTGCCGCTCCCACTGCGGTTCCGATCTTCATGTTGACGCCCAATCTGTTTATTTTTGTTGGGTTCATCCTAGCAAAGAGGTGTTGCAGCGGGGTTCAGTCGGCTCTCGCAATTCGAAGGAAATCCGTGGCAATTCATTAACCTTGCGGGGAGGGGTTGCACTCGCTCGTCTCGCCTGTTAATGCGACGCCGCTTGACACAATCGACAATGCGGCCGTGGCGGAATTGGTAGACGCACTACCTTGAGGTGGTAACGGGGAAACTCGTGAAGGTTCGAGTCCTTTCGGCCGCACCAGTCCTGAAATTTCAGGGGTTGTACATCAAGCAATGATCCCTCAGATGATTTGAAAACTACCCCCTCGTGGGGGCAGGGTGACGCCATGAACGAGATTGATCACATCGAAGCCGTGCGGGACGAGTGGGGCGATATCCTGCCAGATTTTGTGAGCTCGGTTCATGAGGCATTGTCCGCTGACGATGTGAAGACCGTTCGTGGCAAGGTCAAGGATCTACACGCCGCTGACCTTGCCGATCTGATATCGTTTCTTGATCAGCAGGATCGCGTTCGGCTCATTGCGGCACTTGGCAAATCGTTTGATGTTGAAGCGCTGGCCGAGCTGGATCCTGGCGTCCGCGATGAATTGGTGGAGGCTTTGCCTGCGGACGTCATCGCGTCTGCCATCAAGAAGCTCGATACCGACGATGCCGTCTATCTGATCGAGGAACTGGACCGGGAAGACCGGGCGGAAATTCTATCGAAAATGTCGAAGCAGGACCGCGCCACATTGGCGCGCGCACTGGATTATGCCGAAGGCACGGCAGGCCGTTTGATGCAAACCGAATTTGTTGCTGTGGACCGGGACTGGACGGTGCAGAAGGTCATTGATCATGTGCGCCTCGGCAAGGGCCTGCCCGAAAGCTTCGTTGAATTGTATGTGGTCGATGCGGACAATCATCTTAACGGTGCTGTCCCCTTGAGCCGCCTGCTGCGGGCCTCCCGTGACAAGAAAATCTCGGCCATCATGGATGAGGAACAGACGGTGTTTCGCGTCTCTGATGACGAGCATGACGTGGCTTACAAATTCGAGCAATACAATCTCGTGTCCGCCGCCGTCACCGATGAAAGCAACAAGCTGGTGGGCATGTTGATGGTTGATGATATTCTCGACGTGATCCAGGAATCGGCGAGCGAAGATATTCTGCATCTGGGCGGCGTCGGCGCTGAAGATGGTGTGGGTGCCAGTGTCTGGGATACCACGCGGTCGCGCTTTCTGTGGTTATTCGTGAACCTGCTCACTGCAATTGCGGCGTCCTGGGTGATCTCCTGGTTCGACGCCTCGATCGAGCAGATGGTGGCGCTTGCCATTCTGATGCCCATCGTCGCATCAATGGGTGGGAATGCGGGAACGCAGACTATGACTGTGGCCGTGCGGGCCTTGGCCACCCATCAGCTGGGTCCCGTCAACGCATTGAAAGTCACCTTGCGTGAGTGCTCTGTTGGCTTGCTCAATGGTCTGGTCTTTGCCGTTATCATGGGCCTCTTCGCGTGGATGTGGTTTGGCTCGGAAGGTTTGGGCGGTGTCATCGCAGCGGCCATGGTCATCAATCTCGTGGCGGCAGCGATTGCAGGCATTCTGGTCCCTTTGACACTCGATCACTTTGAAATCGACCCGGCCATTGCATCTGGAGCGTTTGTAACGACAGTGACAGATGTGGTGGGGTTCTTTGCGTTCCTTGGGCTGGCAGCGGTGTGGCTGCTTTGAGGCGTCAATGCTGCACTTGCGTTTCCGACCCATAGTCGGTAGAAGCCCGGCAATTCCAACCCTTTCGCAGGAGTAATCGCTTCATGGCGCGTGTCACCATCGAAGACTGCATTGACAAATTGCCGAACCGTTTTGAACTGGTTCTGCTCGCCGCCCACCGGGCGCGCCTTGTTTCACAAGGTGCCCCGCTGACGGTGGAGCGGGATCGTGACAAGGACCCTGTGGTGTCTTTGCGTGAAATCGCCTCGGAAACCATCAACAAGGATGATCTGCGCGAAGAGTTCATTCACGCCATGCAGAAACATGTGGAAGTGGATGAGCCGGAGGAGACGGAAATGCCGCTCCTCGGCCAGTCCAGCAATAGCGGTTCCGACGCCAGCGAAGACGTGCCGTTTGAACAGATGTCTGAGGAAGAACTGTTGCGTGGCCTTGAAGGCATGCCGCCCGCCGAAAGCCCCGGTAGTCAGCGCAACGGCTATTAAGCTTCAGGCGCATTTTTGCTTTCGCAAGTGAAGAACTTGCTCTTCCAATGCGTTGTGCGTCAATGATATTCAAAGCCGGGGCTGGTTCCCGGCTTTTTTATGCGTAAACTGACGCCATGATGCGGCAATATGAATTGGTGGAGCGGGTCACGAAGTATGACCCCGAGGCGGATGAGGACCTGCTCAATCGCGCCTATGTCTATGCCATGAAGGCCCATGGCAACCAGAAGCGCGCTTCCGGCGAGGCTTACTTCAATCATCCCCTCGAAGTTGCCGCCATTCTGGCTGACATGAAGCTGGACAGCGCCACCATTGCAGCGGCCCTCTTGCATGACACCGTGGAAGACACAGAAGCCACGCATCAGGAAATCATCGACAAGTTCGGGACCGAGATTGCATCGCTCGTCGACGGTCTGACCAAGATCAAGCAGTTGGACCGGGTGACGAAGGAAGCAACGCAAGCCGAGAACTTGCGCAAGCTGCTCATCGCCATGTCGAAGGATGTGCGCGTGCTTCTGGTGAAGCTGGCGGATCGTTTGCACAACATGCGCACGCTGCATCATGTGAAACCGGAGAAGCGGGCGCGAATCGCCGAGGAAACCATGGATATCTATGCGCCGCTAGCGGGCCGCATGGGCATGCAGCTGGTGCGCGATGAAATGGAGGATATTGCCTTTCGCATCCTCAACCCCGATGCCAATCGCATCATTCAGGAACGTCTGGACCGGCTGCACACAGAGAGCGGCAACATGTTGCACGAGATTGAAGAGGCGCTACAAAAGCTGTTCGCGTCACGCGGACTTTCTGCTGAGGTTTCGGGTCGGGAGAAGCGGCCCTATTCAATCTGGCGCAAGATGGAACGCAAGCAATTATCGCTCGACCAACTCTCGGACATTTTCGGCTTTCGCGTCATCGTTTCAATGCTCGACGACTGTTATCGTGCGGTTGGTCTTGTGCATCGCAAGTGGCGGGCAGTGCCGGGGCGGTTCAAGGACTATATCTCGAACCCGAAACAGAATGATTATCGTTCGCTGCATACCACGGTGATCGGCCCGCATCACATGCGGGTGGAAATGCAGATCCGCACGCGTATCATGCATGAGATTGCCGAGCGTGGCGTGGCGGCCCATTCGCTCTATAAGGAGGCACCGGATGCGAAGCTTGCCGAGCAAGGCATTACGGAAGCGGCGGCTGAATCCAATGCTTATCGCTGGCTTCGGCATCTGATGGAAGTCTTGCAGGAAGGTGACAGTCCGAAGGAATTTCTGGAGCATACACGGCTTGAACTGTTCCATGATCAGGTGTTCTGCTTCTCGCCCAAGGGACAGCTCATTGCCTTGCCACGGGGAGCGACTCCAATTGACTTTGCCTATGCGGTTCACACCTCAGTGGGTGACAGTTGCGTGGGCTGCCGCATCAATGGCCGCCATGCCACGCTTGTGACTGAACTCAAGAACGGGGATGAGGTGCACATCATTCGTTCCGATGCCCAGGTGCCGCCGCCCGCGTGGGAAGCCATTGCGATCACCGGCAAGGCCAAGGCCGCCATTCGCCGCGCCACACGGGCGGCACAGCGCAAGCAATTCGCAGGCCTTGGGCAGGAAATGGTCGAGAAGCTTTTGCAAAGGCATAAGGTCGAATTTACCGATAAGTTGATGGCGAAGGCGGCGCCCCGGCTGGGGCAAAAGAATGGAGATGATATTCTGGCCGCCGTGGGCAAGGGCGAACTTTCAGCCGTTGACGTTTTGAAAGCGATGGGTATCAGCGTTGATGAAGCCGACATGAAGGCCGCGCGGCGCAAGACCAGCAGCAAGAAGTCCAGTGAATTGGCTATTCCTGTCCGGGGTGCAGCAGCGGGCACCATTCTCAAAATCCATCTGCGCACGGGGGCAGTGCCGGGTGAACGTATCGTGGGCATTGTGACGCCGGGTGAGGGTATCACCATCTATCCAATCTTTGCCGACGCGCTTGAAAAATTCGACTCGCAACCCGAACGCTGGGTGGACTTGGCTTGGGGCAATGCGGAGGAGGGGCAGCGATTTCCCGCGCGTATCAAAGTGACGTTGATCAATGAAATCGGCGCATTGGCAAATGTCACGCAAGCCATCAGCGACAAGGGTGGAAATATTGATGGCTTGAATTTGCAGGCGCGCGAAGGTGTGCGGGATTTCTTTGAACTTGAAATTCTCGTGGAAGTGTTTGATGTGCGGCACTTGAACGAGATACTTTCCGAAATCAGGAACAGGCCAAGCGTAAGCGAAGCTGCCCGCGTGACAGGATGATCAATGCTTTCCCATGACGCTGTGTTGAATGAATTCCGGGAAGCAGGCGCGCTCCTCGAGGGGCATTTTGTTTTATCATCAGGTTTGCATTCCCCGCGCTATCTGCAATGCGCTCGCGTCCTGATGGACCCTGCGCGGGCGGCGCGATTGTGCAAGGCGCTGGCTGCCAAGGTGCGAGCAGGGGGATTTGGGGAGATTGATTTGGTGGTATCGCCAGCAATGGGCGGTGTGGTTGTAGGCTATGAAATGGCGCGGCAACTCGGATCGCCTTCAGTGTTTTTTGAGCGCGTTGAAGGCAAGCTTGAGTTGCGCCGCGGTTTTGACATCGCCAAGGGTGCGCGGGTGTTGATGGTAGAAGACATTGTGACCACCGGCTTGTCATCGCGTGAATGTATCGCTGGCATTGCGGCGCACGGCGGCAACACTGTTGCTGCGGCGTGCCTGATCAATCGCTCAGGCGACAAGGCGGATGTGGGTGTGCCGCTGTTTGCGCTGACCGAATTGAATGTGCCGACCTATGCCGCCGATGCACTTCCGCCTGAACTTGCGGCAATCCCTGCCGACAAGCCAGGAAGCCGGGGGCTCAAGAAATGATCCTCGGTATCGGCAACGACATCATCGATATTCGACGTTTGGAGAAGACGATCAAGAAATACGGCCAGCGTTTCATTGACCGGATTTATACCGATGTTGAAAAGCAAAAGTCTGAACGGCGGGCGCAACGCATTCCAAGTTATGCAAAACGTTTTGCCGCAAAAGAGGCGTGTTCAAAAGCACTCGGCACCGGGTTGAGCAGTGGTGTGTATTGGCGTGACATGGGTGTCGTGAATTTGACTTCCGGAAAGCCTACGATGAAATTGACCAATGGCGCGGCAGACCAGTTGGCGCGCATGGTGCCGGAGGGTAAAAAGGCAGTAGTGCACTTGACGATGACGGATGAATATCCCTATGCGCAGGCGATTGTGATCATCGAGGCGGTTTAGAGGTCCCTCTCCGTCAGGCACCATAGCGCCTGCCACCTCTCCCGCAAGCGGGCGAGGAAAAGATTTCTTATCCTCGCCCGCGGGCGGGAGAGGTGGCATCGCGCCAGCGATGACGGAGAGGGAATGCGCTGTTGCCGAATTGCAACAAGACGCCGCACCCCGCGTGGCTTCATTGCAACGCCACATTGCTCACCCTTATATACATGATTTGCAGGCGGCGGGCCGGGTGCCTGTATGCGGAGATTACATGAGCAAGCAAGATCACGCCATGGCGGCAACCAGGGCTTCGGCCAAAAAACCTGATGAAGGCATCTGGGAAACCGCGAAGGTTATCATCCAGGCGCTGGCGATCGCGTTTTTTGTGCGGACGTTTTTCTTCCAGCCTTTCAACATTCCGTCGTCGTCGATGTATCCCACCTTGAAAGTGGGTGATTATCTATTTGTTTCAAAGCTATCCTATGGTTATGGCAAGTATAGCTTCAACTTCAGTTTTGGCTGGAGTGATCCGCCATGGATCAGCTGCTGCTCATTTGTGGACTTTCCTGGCCGCAAGGTTCTGGCAGATGTGCCGGAGCGCGGCGATGTGGCGGTGTTTAAGCTTCCGTCTGATACCAACATCGACTACATCAAGCGCGTCATCGGCTTGCCGGGTGATCGCCTTCAGGTCAAGGACGGTGTGGTCTTCATCAATGATGTGGCCATCAAGAAAGAGCGCATCGAAGATTATGTCGATAGTGATTTCCACGGTGGCGGCGGAACTCCCATCCCCCAATATGCCGAAACGCTGCCCAACGGCATTACCTATCGTGTTCTGGACTACACGCCGTTGGGGCAGGTGGACAACACCGATGTCTACACGGTGCCTGCCAATCATTACTTCATGATGGGTGACAACCGCGACAATAGCCAGGATAGCCGCTATCTTGACAAAGTCGGGTTTGTTCCGGTGGAGAATTTTGTGGGTCGCGCGGATATTTTGTTCTTCTCCATTGGTTCCGATGCGACGCTGATGAAAATCTGGGAATGGCCTTTCAAGATCCGCTGGTCGCGGTTCTTCAATCTGATCTGAGGCTGCAATGCCGAAACGCAAGTTGACAGAGGGCGCGGGGCTTTCTGAACGTTTGGGTTATGACTTCAAGGATCCGCAATTGCTTGATCATGCCCTTACGCACGGGAGCTTACCGAAGGCGTCCGACAATTATGAGCGGCTTGAATTTCTGGGCGACCGTGTGTTGGGGCTGGTCATTGCCGAAGCCATTTATCGGCAACATGGTCGCGAACGCGAGGGCAAGCTGGCGGCACGTCACAGCTCGCTGGTGCGAGGTGAAATCTGCGCTGACATTGCTGAAAGACTCGGTCTTGCTGACATCGTGAAAGTAGGTGCTGCGGAAAAGCGGCTGGGCGTAAACCGCATGCGCTCCATTCTGGGCGATGTGATGGAAGCGGTCATCGGTGCAGTCTATATGGATGCAGGCATGGATGTGGCCCGCCACTTTGTGTTGCGGCATTGGGCAGAACATTTGCAAATGCCCGAGACTGCGCGCAAGGATGCCAAGACCTTTGTGCAGGAATGGGTCCTGGCGCGGGGAACAGCACTTCCCCAGTACGAGGTGACCGAGCGATCAGGCCCGGAACACCAGCCGGAATTCACAGTACGGCTGACAGTTGCAAAATTCGGACAGGCCGAGGGACGTGGTCGTTCGAAGCAGATTGCGGAAATGGCTGCCGCGCAGAGGTTTATTGAATCGAGCAAATTGAGAACATGACAGACGTAGAACAAACCCATTTTGGCTTTGCAGCCCTCATCGGTGCGCCCAATGCGGGAAAGTCCACGCTGGTTAATCAACTCGTCGGATCGAAAATCTCAATCGTGTCGCACAAGGTGCAGACCACGCGAGCACGCATTCGAGCAATCCTTGTTGAAGGCGGTGTGCAGGCGGTGCTGGTGGATACGCCTGGCATTTTCGCGCCCAAGCGCAAATTGGATGAGCATATGGTGCAAAGTGCCTGGGCGGGTGCCACGGAGGCCGATGCCGTGTTGCTGCTGATTGATGCACGGCGCGGGCTGGATGAACAGGCGGAAAAGATCATTGAACAATTGAGAGCCGGCAAGTCCCAAGCCATGCTGGTTCTGAACAAGTTGGACCTGTTGCGGGCCGAGCAATTGTTGCCGCTGTCTGAAAAAATCAATGCCGCATTTCCGTTCACATCAACCTATATGGTCAGTGCACTGAATGGTTCTGGCGTGGATGCGCTGCGCACGAAGATCGTGTCGCTGATGCCCGCAGGCCCATGGCATTATCCCGGTGACCAGGCAGCAGATGTGAATTTGCGTTTCATTGCAGCAGAGATCACGCGAGAGAAAATCTATGAGCGCCTGCATGAAGAACTGCCCTATGCGTCCACCGTTGAAACCGAGGCCTGGGAAGAGAAGCGCGATGGCTCGGTGAAAATTTCGCAAACCATATTCGTGGAACGTGACAGCCAGAAGGCCATTGTGCTGGGCAAGGGTGGCCAGACGGCGAAGGTGCTGGGTACCTTGGCCCGCAAAGACATGGAAGCGGCGTTTGAACGCAGGGTGCATTTGTTTCTGTTCGTAAAGGTGCGCGAGAACTGGACCCAAGACCCTGAACGCATCCGCATGATGGGGCTTTGACTGCACATGGAATGGCGCGACGAAGGTATCATTCTTGCGGTCCGAAGCCATGGCGAAACCTCGTCGATTGCCGAAATCTTCACCGCAGAACATGGCCGCTGCCTGGGTTTGATCAGGGGCGGCCGGTCGCGGCACATGCGGCCCGTGTTGCAAGCAGGCAATCTGGTGTCGCTGCTGTGGCGGGCCAGGCTTGAAGAGCATCTTGGCAATTTCACTTTGGAACCCGTGTCGTTGCGGGCTGGGTTCATTATCGAAAATTCTTTGCGGTTGACGGGTCTCGGTTCGCTGACAGCATTGGCGCAAGTGCTGCCGGAGCGTGAGCCGCATCCGAAACTGTATGAGGCGATGCGCATCGTTCTCGAAGCCATCGACCATGATGAGCTTTGGCCAGCGCTTATGGTGCGCTGGGAGATGGGGCTTCTGGATGAACTGGGATTTGGACTTGATCTGTCAAAATGCGCATCAACCGGGCAGGCGGATGAATTGATCTACGTGTCACCCAAAACCGGCAAGGCCGTCAGCCGTGGGGCGGGCACGCCCTATCATGACCGTCTGTTTGGCTTGCCGGATTTCCTCAAAGGCGGCTTTGCGGCAACGGCAGCGCAAGTGTGCGAAGGTATGAAGTTGACCGGGTATTTTCTGGAACGCCACGTGTTTGATCCGCGCAATGTGCCTTTGCCGCAAGCGCGTATCATGCTTGAACAGGCTTTGGGCAAGGCTGCCGCATGATTGGCCGCTTGAACCATATCGCGATTGCCGTACCTGATCTTGCAGCGGCGTCTGAGGTTTATGCTGTAATGTTAGGTGCGAAGGTTTCCGCGCCGCTGCGTTTGCCTGAGCATGGCGTGACGGTGGTCTTCATTGAATTGCCAAATACAAAAGTAGAATTGCTGGAACCCCTGGGCGACACATCACCCATCGCTGCATTCCTAGCGAAAAACCCGACAGGTGGAATGCATCATGTTTGCTACGAGGTTGAAGACATCATGGCCGCGCGTGCTCACTTGATCACAAAGGGCGCTCGCGTGTTGGGAAGCGATGAACCAAGCATCGGTGCACACGGCAAACCGGTGTTGTTCCTGCATCCCAAGGGTTTCAATGGCACATTGGTAGAGCTTGAGCAGGCATGAAATGGACCAGCGCCATAGCGATCTATTTCATCATCTGGTGGATCGTGCTGTTTGCGGTGTTGCCGTTTGGGGTGCGCAATTCCGCCGAAGCGGGAGAGATTGTGGAGGGTGGCAATGACGACGGTGCTCCCATATCGCACGGTTTGAAATGGAAGGCCGGAGTGACCACAGTGAT
>JANNNG010000032.1:0-21968 GCA_031398425.1 Hyphomicrobiales bacterium
CTGTTATACGCGGGCGGCATCGCCTGGACCTTGGCCTATGACACGATCTACGCGCATCAAGATAAAGAAGACGACGTATTGATTGGGGTGAAATCGACGGCCCTGTTGTTTGGCGCAAATACCAGACCCTGGCTGGCCGGATTTTTTGGTCTGGCCATTGTGTCAATGGGTCTTGCCCTGTGGGCCGCTGATGCCAGACTGGCGTCATATATTGGCCTTGTGGCCACAGCCTTTCACGCTGCATGGCAGACCACGACATTTGATCACGGCAATTCAAACCACTGCTTGAAACTGTTCAAGTCCAACCGCACATTCGGGCTTCTGTTTCTTGCCGGACTCCTCATGGACACCCTCACACGATGACGACCAAACTTCTTTCCATCGCCCACGATGTTGTCGCGATGGCGCTCAAGGCCGGTGCCACCTCGGCTGATGCGATAACAATTTCCGCACAGAGCCAGGGCGTGTCGTTGCGGCATGGCGTGATCGAGGAATTCGAACAATCGGAATCACAGGATGTGGGCTTGCGATTGTTCACAGGACAATCGGCGGCACTCATCAGCGGCAGTGTATTGACGCGTGACGGTTTGCAGCGCCTTGTTGACCGCGCGATGGCCATGGCGAAACTGGCCCCTCCGGATTCTTTCGCAGGGATCGCCGAAGCCTTGCAGCTGGCAACCGATTTTCCTGATCTTGATCTTGTTTCAAAAGCCGAAACTAGCATGGAAACGTTGCAGGCTCTGGCACTGCGGGCCGAGGATGCTGCACTTGCTATTCCAGGCGTCACCCGCAGCAATGGAGCATCCGCCGGTTCGTCCAAACGCAGCGTGGCCATGGCCGCGTCCAACGGTTTTGCCCGGGAGTGGGAGCGCACAAGTTTCGGCCTCAGTGCTTCAGTTGTGTCGGGTGAGGGCACAGCCATGGAACGGGACTACGATGGTCATGGTTCTGTGCATTTTGAAGACCTGGAGTCGCCGGAGAAAATCGGCGTGACAGCGGGGCAGCGTGCGGTGGCACGCTTGAACCCTCGCAAGATCGCCTCGCAGCGGGTGCCCGTATTGTATGACCGGCGCGTGGCCTCAAGCCTCGTTGGCCATTTTCTGGGCGGCATCAACGGCGCTTCGATTGCGCGGGGCACAAGTTTTTTGAAACAGGATTTAGGCAAAGCGATTTTTGCGCCCCACGTCTCAGTCGTCGAAGACCCGCATCGCGTGCGAGGTCCAGCATCGCGCGCCTGCGATGGTGAAGGACTGCCGTCGGTCAAGCGCAGAGTCATCGACAATGGCGTGCTCACCACATGGATCATGGATTTGCGCGCGGCACGGCAACTGGGTCTTGCGCCCACGGGCCATGGTTCGCGCGGACTGACGTCACCACCTTCGGCATCGACGTCCAATGTGCATATGGAAGCAGGTTCGCGCAGCCCGGAGGACATGATGAAGGATGTCGGAACTGGTTTGCTGGTCACCGAATTCATCGGCTCCACCATCAACATGGTGACGGGCGATTATTCGCGCGGAGCCTCCGGCTTCTGGTTTGAAAATGGCGAGAGGGCCTATCCCGTGAGCGGCATCACGGTGGCTGGCAATCTGCGTGACATGTTCCTGGCACTTGAGCCAGCATCCGATCTCATCTTTCGGGGTGGCACGAATGTGCCGACATGTTATCTCGGCGAGATGACGATTGCGGGAATTTGACATGGATGATCTGGCACTACTGCTGTCAAGCCTCGGACAGGCGGGCGAGATTGCCATGCGCTTTCACGGCAAATCACCCAAGTCCTGGGCCAAGCCTGATGGAACGGTATTGACCGAGGCCGACCTTGCGGTGAATGACTATCTCAAGTCCACGATCTGTGCGGCGCGACCTGATGACGGCTGGTTGTCGGAAGAAACAGCGGACTCGGCGGAGCGCTTGCAGAAGTCACGCCTCTGGATTGTCGACCCCATTGACGGTACGCGCGCTTTTTCTGATGGCATGCGTTTCTGGGGCATTGGCGTGGCGCTGATCGAAAATCACGAGCCTGTCCTCAGCGGCATCTACTGCCCGTTCGATGACGTCATGTATCACGCCATCAGGGGTGGCGGAGCGTTTCGCAATGGTGTGGCGTTGACCTCACCGGACAGTCGTGGTCACGCCATTGTTCCGAAACTTGCGAAATTTGCCGTGGAAGCAGTGGGGCTGCCGGCCCAGATCAGTTCAAGCTGGCCCATGTTGCTGCGCTTTGCATTGATCGCCGAAGGCCTGAGCCCTGCAGCCATTTCCATCGGTTACAAGCAGGATTGGGATTTGGCTGCAGGCGTTCTGCTGGTCACTGAAACCGGTGGCAAGGTGACCACACAAGCTGGCAAACCCCTGCGCTTTAACCAGACCGAACATGCCCAGCCGGGGCTTGTTGCGGCTCAGCATCAATGGCATGACAGGCTTCTCGCAGCGTTGGGAAAATTCTGATGGCCAAGCCGGCAGCAAAAAAAGATCAACTCATCCATCTGGTCTTCGGTGGCGAATTGAATGATGTGACAGACGTGACGTTCAAGGATCTGGCAAAGCTCGACGTCGTCGGCTTCTATCCCAACTACGCTACCGCCCATCAGGCCTGGCAAGCCAAAGCGCGCGAAACCATTGACAATGCCCAGATGCGATATTTCATTGTGCATCTGCACAGGCTGCTCGATCCGGCGGAGGATGGGGAGTGACGCGACCTCAAGCCATGGAGCGTGGTTAGAGCAATCCCTTGCTCTGCAACTTCGCTAAAACTGTCGACGCCCTCATTGTACCTTCAAGCAACACCCGCCTCACTGCATCACAATCCAGCCGCATCTGCGCCACCAATTCCTGCACCCCGTTGAACGTCTTGTCGCCGCGCACGAGATCAATGAAGGACACCATCAGGGTGCGCCCATAGAGATCAAGATCCTGATCCAGCAGATGGACTTCGAGGAATGTGCGGTTGGTGTTGAAGGTGGGGCGGTCGCCGAAGTAGGCCGCACCCATCCACGCCCCGGTTCCCGGTGCTGCGGCGGCGTCGCGCACATCAACTGCATAGATGCCGCGAAAGGGTTCTGATCCAGGATCCAGAATGATATTGGCTGTCGGGAAACCAATGGTGCGACCGCGCTTGTCGCCGTGGACAACTTCGCCCATGACCGTCCAGTCATAGCCCAGTTCCTGGGCGGCAGCCTTCACATGGCCCCGGCGCAGGGCGCTTCGGATGGAGCTTGAGGAGAAAGGTGCCTGGCCACTGTCATCGGTCACCTGTTCCACAACCGTGACGTCAAACCGGTTTTCAGCACCCATGCTTTGCAGCAGTTCCGGATTGCCCTTGCGGCCCTTGCCGAAATGGAAATCATAACCCGTCACCACATGGGAGACGCCCAGATGTTGCACGAGGTGCTGCGCCACAAAATCCTCGGGTTCTGTTGCCGCGAGGACCCCATTGAAATCGAGCGCGTAGAGAAAGTCTGCGCCCAAATGTTTTGCCAGACGGACCTTCAAGTCAGGTGGTGTCAAGCGGAAAACCGGTTCCTGTGGTTTGAAGTAACTGCGGGGGTGGGGCTCAAACGTCAGGATGCCGAAGGGCACCTTGCGCGCTTTGGCAAGTCTGTGCGCAATACCCAGCAATTCCTGATGGCCGCGATGCAGCCCGTCAAAATTGCCAATGGCCACCACGGCGTCCAGGAGAGCCTTGTCGAACTTCTGCTCCGCAGCAAAAACTTTCATGATATCAACGGTTCACTTGTCATCTGTAGGGCGGGAATTGAGCGTGCTTTGGTTACAAGTCAAGATGCCGTCGCGATGCAACAATGCCGTCGGTCATTATATCATGCCGCCTGGGCGACGGATTTTGGCCTTGTTCGCGTCCTAGGCCGTATAGGACACCATGAACCAGCAAAACCACCCCTCCGTCGAAGAGATTGAAACTGCACTCGGCCTGTCCTCAGGCAGGCGGCGCAACCGGTTGATGAAACGTGTCGTGTACGGTCTGATCGTCGCCGCCCTTCTGCTCGGTGGCTATTGGCTTTATGCGCGGGCGCAGAGCAATGCGGCCACTGTATCCTATGAGACTGTTCCGGCGATGCTGGCTGATGTGATTGTGACAGTCTCTGCGGCTGGTACCATCCAGCCGATCACCCAGGTTGAAATCGGGTCGGAAGCCTCAGGCGTCGTACGCGAGGTGCTGGTGGAAGAAAACAGCCTCGTAAAGACCGGTGACGTTCTTGCCATTCTCGACACCACGCGCCTTGAAGCCCAGCAGGCCCGCACGGCGGCCCAGTTGCAGGCTGCCGAAGCAAGGCTGGCTGACGCCAAGGCCACCGCCGCCGAACGCCAACTCACGGAGAATCGGCAGAAGTCGCTGCGCGCCCAAGGCCTTTCAACGGCCCAGGACATGGACACCGCAGCAGCGTCATCGCTTCGCGCTGATGCCGGATTGACGGCGGCCAAGGCAGATATCACCGCGGCCAAGGCTGATCTCAACATCATCGACGCCGACATTGCCAAGACCCGTGTACTCTCGCCCATTGACGGCGTGGTGTTGAAACGCAGCGTGGAACCAGGACAAACCGTTGCGGCGTCGCTGCAAGCACCCGTGCTGTTCAAGATTGCCCAAGACTTGAAACGCATCCAGCTTGAGGCTGCCGTGGATGAGGCGGACATCGGACAGGTCACGGTGGGGCAGCAGGCGAGCTTCACAGTGGATGCCTATCGTGGGCGGAGTTTTCCAGCGCGAATCGAGCGACTGTCCTTCGCACCAGAAACCGTTGATGGTGTCGTGACCTACAAAGCGGTGTTGTCTGCTGCAAATGATGATTTGTCACTGCGGCCCGGCATGACCGCGACGGCGCGGATCACTGTGGAAGATTACAAGCAGGCGCTGACCATTCCCAACGAGGCGCTGCGCTATGCCCCCCCTGTGCAAAAGGAAGCGGAACGTTTTTCCATAACCCGCATGTTCATGCCGCGGTTTCCCAGAAGCCGGTCCTCCAAGCCTGAGGTGGCGGCAGATGGCAAGCGTTTGATTTATGTCTTGCGGGATGCAGCACCCGTCGAAGTCCGCATCAAAGCGGGCGCCACCGATGGCAAGCTGACCGTGGTCACCGAAGGTGAATTGAAAGCGGGAGACGCCGTCGTCATCGCGCAAAAACAGGCAAAGCCGTAACATCATGCTGGCACTACGCGGCATCCAGAAAATCTACGGCGAAGGACCTGCGCGCGTGATAGCCCTTGCGGGTGTTGACGTGGACATTCGCGAAGGTGAGTTTGTCGCCATCATGGGGGCCTCAGGCTCTGGCAAATCCACCTGCATGAACATCATGGGCTGCCTCGACCGGCCCACGGCAGGCAGTTTCAAGTTTCACGGCGTTGAAGTCGCCACACTCGGAAATGATGCCCGCGCATTGTTTCGCCGCAACTATCTTGGCTTTGTGTTTCAGGGCTTCAATCTGCTGGCTCGCACAACGGCCATCGAAAATGTGGAGCTGCCATTGATCTATCGCGGCATGAAGCGCGCGGATCGGCGGGAGGCGGCAGCACGCGCCATTGCAGCCGTCGGGCTTGAGGGCCGCGAAAGCCATACCTCCGGTGAACTCTCTGGCGGGCAACAGCAACGCGTGGCCATTGCCCGTGCCATTGTGTCGAACCCCAAGGTGCTGCTCGCTGATGAACCCACGGGCAATCTTGATTCAGCCCGCAGCCACGACATCATGCGGCTGTTGCAGAGATTGAACCTTGAGCAAGGCCTCACCATTCTCATGGTGACCCATGAAGCCGAGATGGCGGCTTATTGCTCGCGCCGGATCATTTTCTCCGATGGTTACATCCTTGAAGATGCAAAGGCGGCAGCCTGATGCTGTGGGAATCTTTCAAGCTTGCACTGCGCACCATCCGTCGTAACGTGCTGCGCTCGTTCCTCACGCTGCTGGGCATCGTGATCGGTGTTGGGGCCGTGATTGCACTCGTAACACTGGGCCAGGGTACCAACGACAAGGTGAAGGCCGATCTTTCCAAGCTTGGCAGCAATATGTTGATTGCAAGGCCAGGCTCATCCCAGCCGGGGCCACCGTCCGGCCAGGAAAGCCGCAGCTTCACGGTGCGTGACGTGGAGGCATTGAAGGCGGGTTTGCGCAATGTGCGCGGTGTTGCCCCCACTTCGAACAAGCAGGTGAAGGTGGTCTATGGCACAGCCTCGCTGGATGTGACGGTCACCGGAACGGAGATCGATTACTTCGCCGTGCAGGACTGGACCTTTTTGACCGGTAGTGCGTTTTCAGAGAGCGACAGCCGCAGCGGCACAAATGTGTGCGTGGTCGGAGCAACACTGGTGAAAGACCTGTTTCAGGGTGTAGAGCCTTTGGGCGAAACCATGCGGGTGGGCAGCATGCCCTGCACGGTGGTCGGAACACTTGCCGCCAAGGGCCAGTCAGCCTTTGGGTCAGATCAGGACAACACCGTCGTCATGCCGCTTCGCACTTTCATGCGCCGCATTGCCGGCAGTACCAAGATTTCCACCATTTCTGTTTCTGGAAACAGCGCGGAGGTTCTGCCCGCCGTGCAGGCCACGATGATTGACATCCTGCGCGAAAGCAGGCGCGTGGCCATCGATGAAGATGATGATTTTTCGGTGCGCGACCTCACGCAGATCGCAGCCACCATGGCGTCGACAACGGCGCTGATGACAGGATTGTTGGGTGCTGTCGCTGCCGTCAGTCTGCTGGTAGGCGGCATCGGCATCATGAACATCATGCTGGTGTCGGTGGCCGAGCGCACGCGCGAAATCGGCATTCGTCTTGCCATCGGTGCACTTGGCCACCAGGTGTTGACGCAGTTCCTTGTAGAAGCGGTGGTGTTATGTCTGCTCGGTGGCTTGATCGGTATTGCGCTGGGGCTTGGCCTTGCCTTTGCGGGGGCTACGCTGTTGCAGGTGCCGTTTGATGTAAATATCAGTGTGGTGGCCATGGCGTTTGGTTTTTCCGGCTTGATTGGCCTGGTGTTCGGCTTCTTCCCGGCACGGCGTGCGGCACAACTTGATCCCATAGAGGCATTGCGCCACGAATGAAGATTGCCTCATTTCCGTCGCGAGTGGGCTGCTAGAGAAACATGCACAATGAAGAATCCTGAAATCGATCAATGTTTTGCCCCCGTCATTCCAGCCAAGCACAGCCCTTGCGAAGCGCGAGCTGGGAACCCCGCTTTCTCTTCAATTTATAGCAAAGCGGGGTTCCAAATCGCCCGCGACGAGCGGGCGTTTGGAATGACGATGCTTACTCGCATTATTGCAACCGTTTTTCTCTTGCTGACGCTGGGTGCGCCATTAACCCAAGCCCAAACCATCACCACCTCCAACGTCAAGATCGAATGGAAGGTCATGAACCGCTTCCGGCTGTTTCAGGATGTGAAGACTTTTACCGAGCATGAAAATGCCTGGCGACAATACCTGACCCATATTGATGGTGCCGCCGATGGCGATGAGTTGAAACTGCGCTTGCGCAACACGACCTCGGTGCTGGGAACCGAACATGTGCTGAATGATCGCTACATTCCCTTTACGCGCCACCTCCGCACGAAATACGATCCCATGGGCTGGGCTGCGCGAGACGTTGGAGAAACCTGCTGGAGTGCCAAGGATCGCACGCACTCCGCCTGTGGTGGCGTGGAAAGTTATGTCGTGCCAGAATCCCATGACATCCAGATCTGGCTGAAGCCGCTGGATGGCAACAAGCTGATTGCGGAATACAATTGCAACTGGTCACTCAACGGTGGGGCAGCTGTAACCTCGCCCTGCGATGAGCCGATCACTGTTGGCATTCCCTATCCTGATGGTGGCACAGTATTGGTGGGTGTCGATGGTGAAGCGGCGATATCGACTGACATCAAGGTGAAGGATTTGCTGATTGTGGGACTGGGTGACAGTTTTGCTTCGGGCGAAGGCAACCCCGACGTGCCCGTGCGTTTCGATGCTAATCGCCGTGTGCGCAATGTCTATCCCGAACGCGCAAAGGGTGATGGCTTCGGCGGTGCCCAGTGGCTGGATGAACTTTGTCACCGCTCGCTCTATGGTCACCAGTTGCGGACTGCGCTACAGATCGGCATCGAGAACCCCAAGGCCGCTGTGACCTTCATGGGCTATGCGTGCTCCGGGGCCGCGATTGTGGACGGTATCCTTGGTCCTCAAACCTACATGGACTACATCAGCAAGGGCGATGGCAGCGACAACCTGCGTTCGGTGAAAGGTGGCAGCAAGGATACACAGTTGCGCTGGCTGCTGCGCGAATTGTGCAAGAACGCGCCGGACAAGGAAGATGGTCTGTGGACCTGCCCTGAAAATGCTTTTCGCCGGGACGTGGATTTTCTGCTCTTGTCCATTGGCGGTAATGACATCGGCTTCAGCGATCTCGTGACCTGGGCCACGCTGCGCGATTCAGCGTCATCAAAACTGGCGAAGTTTTTTGGGGCCACGGTCTCGCCCAAAAAATTCGCCACCAATATGGCCAATGATCTGCCGGAGGCCTATGGCCGCCTGGCAAAGGCGATTGAAACCTCCGTGCCCCTGCGCGGTGCTGACAAGACTTTTGATGCCTCGCGCGTTGTGCTGTCAGCCTATCCCGACATCCTGGAAGATGAGCAGGGCAAGGTCTGTGCCGCCGGTGACGATGGTGTGGATGAAGATTTGTATGCCGCCAACCAGTCGCTTGATTCGCAAAGCTCATGGCTGGTTGTGACATCGGGCAAGTTGCAATCAGCCCATGATCAATTGGAAAAACTACACACGCGCATGGGCGAATTGGCGGGTGATCATGGCTGGACCTTTGCCTCGCGCGCCTATGGTGATCGGCCGTTCCGCGGTCATGGCTTTTGCGCCCAGAACCAGAAGACCAAAACCGACCCAGCCGAAATCCTGATGATCCCCTGCTGGGGCAAATCTGATCGAGAGACGCAAACCTGCGGCAGCAATTTTTCCGGTAAAATCAGGGATTGGCGGCCTTACAATCCCGAGACACAAAACTACCCTTATGCGCTCAGGCAACGCTGGGTACGGACCTTCAATGACGCCTGGATGGTGGTCAATCAGAAGGTCCTCAGCCGAGATGGCCGGATTGACGAGGATGGATCAGCGCGTGTGCTTTCAGAAACCACCGGTGCCATGCACCCTTCAGCCGAGGGCCATGCAGCGATGGCCGATGCGATCCTGATGGATCTGCGGCCTGCTGTGAAGGCCGTGCTGGGGGAATAGAGACTTGATCTTGAGCGAAGATGCAGTTGGCGCTTGCAAATGAATTCCCGTTTCCGTGAGGGAGCTATCCAGAGCCTTTCTCATCACGATTGATTTTCGATCATGGTCGTCATCCCGGCGATGGCCCCGACCTTCGCCACGATGACGTCAGGCTCTGAGTCAACTTGAACCGGAAAGATTTCAGACAGCAAAAGACCGGCGGTGGTTCTGGGCACCGCCGGTCTCGCTGTCTTGCGCCAGAGCGCCCCCAATGGCGCCAGACAATGTCCTTACGTCCAACATCAGGCTGTGGCCCACCATGCGTATCGGAAGACCACGTATCCGGGGAAGATGTTTTCAGTATTGACAGTCAACTAAAGTTGACAAACGCTCACATAGTAGGTCTTTTCCGTCTGTCAATCTTGATTTTCAATATGTCTTCCTTAAAAGCGCTTATAATAAGGATTTTTCGTTGATCACACTCCTGTGTACTGAATCCAAAGCTGTTATTCTAGTGTTGCAGTTTATGTTGACACGTGGAAGTTGCTGAATTATCCGTCAATTATGGTTGACCAAAGCGACTTAACTCCGAAACTGGGCCTGCGCGGACTTTGCTCGCTTCTTCTGACGGAACTTGACCGTCGCTATCTGACTTTGCTGCGGGGAACACCTTACGAAAACGTACGTCCCTTCGATGTCCGGGTGTTTCTGGCAGCTACTCGCGAGGGGCGCACAGAGTCAGAAATTGCCAGAACCTTTCTGGTGTCACGCCAGGCTGTTCACGCCTCCGTCAACCGCCTGATTGCCATGAATTACGTGCAACGAAAGCCAATTCCGGGCAACGGTCGCGACAAGCAGATCGTGATCACAGAGCTTGGTCAAAGGGCCAATGAAACTGCCAACCAGCACGTTTTTCAGGTGGAGATTGAATGCGCTGCCATCATCGGGGCTGAGAACATGCCGCTGCTGCGCCGTCAAATGGCGTTGATCACGCAAGCCATGCAACTGCGCAACCCGGTTCAAGCGACAGGTGTGAAGTCGTCGAAATCCTGATCCTGCATCAGATCGCAAATCGTCTCAAAGGCTTCGCGCAAACGCCAGCCGACCTTGGGATGACCAAAGCAGATGCGAATATTCTGGCTTGTCGTACCCGGTAAGAGTTCAAACAACTGTCCGGGTGTGACCTTGATTTTCCGTTGCTTCAGCGCTTGCGCAAAGCGCGAGGGCTGCCATTGCGGCGGCAATTGCAGCCAGGCAAAGGGCGCACCCGGCGCACAGCGGAAGGATTGGCCTTTGAACACTTCAAGAAACACATTGCGCCGCACGGCAAGTTCACTGCGTGTACGTTCAAGAATGCTTGAGGCCATGTCGGTCTCGATCCAGTAACGGGCGATCTCCCCGGTGATGCCAACGGTGCGCGAAGCAAGATTGCGGATGTGCGAGCGCAGCACACGCTCCTGTCCCCGGGGTGAAACTACAAACCCGATGCGCAACCCCGGTGCCAAGGTCTTGCTGAGACTGGTGATGTGGAACGTTCGTTCTGGTGCCAGTTCATAAAATGTCGGTGGCTGCACACGGGCATCCAGCAATCTGAAAATGTCGTCCTCAATAATCGTGAGGTCATGATTGCGGGCGATGACGAAGATGTCGTCACGGCGCCTTGCACTCATGGTGTGGGTGGTCGGATTCTGCAGGGTGGGTACGAGGTACAAGAGCTTTGCCCCCGTGGCCCTGATCTGGTGCAACAGCGCATCGGGCAACATGCCATCGTCATCCATGTCCACAGCAACAGGTGAGAGATGCGTATTCCTGAACGTCGTGCGCAGCAGCGCATAGTTGGTACGTTCGGCGAGCACACCCGTCGAGCCTTCGCCAATCGCCTCAAGGACCGTGATGAGACCGAGATGGGCACCGGCTGAAATCACGACGTTGGCTTCACTGACGTTGATGCCGCTGCGTTTCAACCATTGCACGGCCATGGCGCGGTGCATGTGAAAGCCTTCCGTGGGTGCATAGTCGAGCAAATCAAGCTTGCGCGGGTCACGCATCACCGATTGCATAGCCTGGTCAAATTCTTCGGGCTTCACCACGGGCGGGGGAATGGCGTGGCTCAGATCGATGATGTCATCAGTTTCTGTTGATGGCGCAGTCAGGGCCGAAACCATGGGCTTTCTGCGGATGTAACTGCCACGCCCCACTTCGCCTTCGAGCAGCCCGCGGCCCTCCGCTTCCTTGTAGGCCCGCGTCACAGTTCCGAGTGTCACACCCAGTTTCCATGCCAGATCCCGTTGGGGCGGCAAACGCGACCCCTCACGCAGCACACCACCTTCCACGTCTCGCAGCATGGCATCGGCAATGGCAATGTAGAGTGGCTTCGAGCGATCCAATTCTGGCTGCCAAATTGTCATGAGTACAATAATCCGATTGTATTGAGACTTAGGGCATAATATGTTGGTTTTGCCGCACAATCAATCGTAATGATTGGTAAATTGAACGATACAATCGATACAATAGGAGATGAATATGCGCGACTACGTGCTGACACTGGCCCAATCCCGGCAGAGCGACGGCGTTCTGATGGTGGTGTCGCGGATCGTGCGCAACTGGAAACATCACCGCGATCTGGAGAAATTGCTCAGGCTCGAGGATTATCTGCTGCGCGACATGGGGCTGACGAAAAGTGTCGTTCAACATCTGGCAGGCTTGCCCTTGACCATTGATGTCGATTGGGAGCGCGAACGGCTCTTGCGCAGGCGATAAAATTTCAACGAAAAAGCGGGCTGCTCTCAAGAGAGCGCCCGCTTTGTTGTCCAAAACGCATTCTCAGTGCAAGTAGCGCTTCAAGTGAAGTCAGCGCTTCAAGTGAAGTTAGCGCTTCCTGCCGTCCATGCCTTGGCGAACACTGTCTTTTACGCTGCCCACGGCATTCTGAATTTTACCCGCAGTCTTTTCTGCTTTACCTTCGGCCTGCGTCTTCGCATCGCCGGTGATTTTGCCAAGCATTTCCTTGGCGCTGCCCTTGACCTGCTTCATGGCGCCACTGGTACGATCTTTATCCATTGTAGTCTCCACATCATGCGAACGACAAAGCCGACATTATCGCCGCACCGCGCCCGCTGTTGGGAAACGTGAGATGCAGGTGTTGGTTCCAAAGCGAAGAAATCCTAAACAGCGCGACCAAGCCCGCTCCAATTTTTCTTGACGCTGACAATAACTTACACTATGTAAGACTCACTCTTACAAGGTGAATGTGTAGATGTTCAACAGTGACCCCAGACGTCCCTCTGCCAAGGAACTCATCATTCTCGACATGCTGGCGGGCAAAAAGGAAATGTATGGACTTGAGATGGTGCAAGCGTCCGGCGGCAGACTGGCCCGTGGTACGATTTATGTCACGCTCATGCGCATGGATGAGAAGGGATATGTGACGTCGCGGCAGTTGACGGAAGAAAATGTTTCTGGCCTGCCCAAGCGGGTGTTTTCGATCACGGGGTTGGGGCAACGGGCGTTGGCAGCTGCGCGGTCGGCACAGGCAGTGTTTGGTGGTGCGGAGGTGATGGGATGAGCTGGAAAAACTTATATCCTTATGTTCGGATGCTAACCAATATTTGTGCGATATTTTTTTACACCATGTTTGCAACAAACTTCATTTTGCGAATTTCAAGCGGCGACAATTCAATTGGGTTTTGGACAATTTTCTCGTTTGTGTCGCTCACAGCTGTGACTGTTTATAATCATTTCGACGTTAAGAACGAAGTTGAAATATTGAATGGGACAAAAATTGAGTTATCCTCCGCTCCCGGTGGGCGGTTATTCCAGATTTTTGGTTTCGCCGCTTCCAAGAAAAGCTTCGAGGCGATCTACGTTCCAATAATCTACGACATGCGAGAAGAATACTTCGAAGCCCTTTCCGAAAACCGCATCTGGAAAGCCCGCTGGGTTCGCATTCGTGGCACGTGGTCTTTCGTCGTTGCAATCGGTCTGGACCGCGCCTTTGCTTTTGTGTCATTCTTCATCAAAGCTTGGAAAAGTGTGAACTGAGGAGGTTCTTATGTCTGCCTTGAAAGATGTCCTTGCCCGCGCTGAACACTGGCCCGCTGGCGCTCAGGACGCATTGGTTCAGGCAGCGCTTGAGATTGAGCAGCTTCAGGATTCGGAATTTGAGCTGGACGCAGAAGACTGGAAAATTATTGATGAGCGCATTGCCGGATCAAAACGCGGTGAAATTGCGACTGACGAGGAGATGGAAGAGATTTTCAAAAAATATCGTCTGGCATGAAAGTCAACTACAACAGCAGGGCAGCGAGTGATCTTAACGAAATCCTCGCGTATCTCGCTGAGTACAGCCCCAAAGCGGCAAACAAGCAGCTTTTACATTTTGAAACTGCTGCCCGCCGCATTGGTCAAAATCCATACATCGGAATTGCAGTCGGCGAAGAACTTCGACGGGTCGTCGTTGGAAAATACTTGGTCGTCTATCGCGTCGGTGTTGACACCGTCACGATCGAATATATCCGTCATGGGGCGCGCCGCCGTCCATGGGAAAATGAGTAACGCTCAATCCCGCAGGAAATACGTAATCGTCGTTACCACGCGCACCTTCTTGTTCACTTGCTTCTCAGGCCGGTCATTGGGTATCTCGATGGCCGGCGTGATCTCGATGATGCCCTGGTTGGCGCTCTGGATATCACCGACCTTGGCACCGGACTCGACAGCGAATTTTTCGGCCGCTTCCTTAGCGCGCTTGGTTGCTTCCGTAAGCATTTCGCCTTTGAGTGCGTTGACATTGGTGAAAACGAACGAGGGACCGGCGTTATAGGCGTCGGCTGAAAACACCACGCCGGATTTCAGAAGATCACCAATCATCTTGGCGGCGGCTTGCAGTTTGTCGACATCGCTGGAGCGTACCAGCATGTCTTCGGTCAGCACGAAGCGGCTTTCCTCCGGCACACCTTGCGAATTGTATCCGGCGATGCGATCTTCGACCTGGATGTTCTGCACCTGCATATCGGCATCGGTGAAGCCGCCTTTGATGAGAAAGTCCTTCACGGACTTTTCCGAGACTTCAAGCTTCACGCGTGCAGCTTCCAACGTCGCACCTGTGGCTACAAAGCGAATGGGCCAGAAGCCGATGTTGGCTTTGACCTCACGTTCCGACAGGCCTTTCACAGTGACGACGCGATAGCCCAGGCGACTTTTGACCAGGCTTTCACCAGCGAGATAGCCGCCAGCAGCAACGCCCAGGCCAACGAGGCCGCCAGCCAGAATTCGAGACAGAGATGACATGATGAGTGTTCAGACTTTCATAGAGCGCCCCCGCGCTTGGGGCTGAAAATTCGTCGCGGATTGTGGTGCCATGATGGCGTTAACCATCATTAACGCTTTACTAACGACCTGTATCATTGCAGGATTATGTAAGATGCGGCGTTTGAAAGTGTTTGGAGTTGTCATGCGTAGATTTGCCCCCCTGATGTTTGCCGTAGTCGCCAGCATCACAGCCGCCCATGCCGAGGATGTCTTAAGCTGCCGCTCACAAGCTACACTGGCTGCCGATGAATGGGTGCAGGGCAACGTCATTCCTGGCAGTGAAGCCTCGCAGATGGAACCGGCGCCCCTCGTCATCATTGCCTATGGCAGGAAATATGGTGCGGCCCGCAATGCCATTGATACGGAAACCTTGCGCCCGCGTGTGCTGGGCAGCCTGATCAAGCAGCGCAACGAGGTTTACAAGGAAGAGCTGGACCGTTGCCTTGGCTATCTCACTGTGAAGATTGTAGGAACGCACCCGGTGACCTTGAAGCGTTTCACGAAGAAAGCGCCCTGGCCTGAAACAATCGACTGACTGGCCGTTTCCTTTACATCAGGCCTTCTGATATGAAGGCGCTTCACTCAGTGGAGCGCCTTTGCCATGAACAAGCCAACCAAATGGGAACCCTCACCCAACAACCTTGAACCGTTCTGGATGGGCTTCACGCCGAACCGGGCCTTCAAGCAGAACCCGCGCATGATCGCGAGGGCGAAGGACATGCATTATTTCGACATGCAGGGTCGCCCGCTGCTGGATGGGTCTGCCGGCCTGTGGTGTTGCAACGCAGGCCATTGCCGTGAACCGATTGTCAAGGCCATCCAACAGTCGGCGGAAGAACTCGACTTCGCACCCACCTTCCAGTTCGGCCATCCCAAGGTTTTCGAACTGGCCTCCAAGCTGTCGCTGATGGCACCGGGTGATTTGAACTATGCCTTCTTCTGCAACTCAGGCTCTGAAGCCGCAGACTCCGCCCTCAAGATCGCCATTGCCTATCATCGCGCCAAGGGTCAGGGCACGCGCACCCGTTTGATCGGGCGTGAGCGCGGCTATCACGGCGTCAACTTCGGTGGCATTTCCGTTGGCGGCATGGTGGCCAATCGCAAATTCTTTGGCAATGCACTGGGGGGCGTTGATCATTTGCCCCACACCTATAACCGTGCAGAACAGGCCTTCTCGCGAGGCGAACCAGAATGGGGCGGCCACCTTGCGGCGGAACTTGAAAAGCTGGTGGTACTGCATGACGGCTCAAACATCGCGGCTGTTATCGTTGAACCCATGGCAGGATCAACCGGCGTGCTAGCACCACCCAAGGGCTATCTCAAAAAGCTGCGTGAAATATGCGACACGCACGGCATCCTCCTGATTTTCGATGAAGTGATCACCGGCTTTGGTCGCTTGGGCACGTCGTTTGCCGCCGAACGTTTCGGCGTGGTGCCTGACATGATCACGTTTGCCAAGGGCATCACATCAGGCACGGTGCCATTGGGCGGCGTCATGGTGCGGCAAGGCATTTATGATGCCTTCATGAATGCGCAGGATCACGTCATCGAATTGTTCCACGGCTACACCTACACGGGCCACCCCATTGCGGCCGCTGCCGGTGTGGCAACACTTGACCTCTATCGCGATGAGAACATTTTCGACAATGCCAAGAAAATGGAAAAGCCTTGGGCTGATGCAGCCTTCTCGCTACAGGGCCATCCACTGGTTGAAGACATTCGCACCATCGGACTGGTCGCGGGCATCGATATGACACCGGTTGCAGGCAAGCCCGGCCTTCGCGCCTACAAGGCCATGGAAAACGCCTTCCACGACGTGGGCATGATGATCCGCATAACAGGTGATACAATCGCGTTGTCACCACCGCTGATCATCAACGAAGCCCAGATCAAGGAAATCTTCTACGACAAGATGCCGAAGATCTTGGAGTCGGTGGCGAAGTTGTAGGAAACAAGGCCCCCATCGCCCTTCGGGCACTTCCCCAATAAATTGGGGAAGACCAAGCCGTGAGTCCTTCCCCATCTTGTTGGGGAAGTGCCCGAAGGGCGATGGGGGCCCTTTCTTAAACCCGCACCCTATCCACAAAAGCATTCCTGAACGCCGCCGGGCTCTTGCGAAACCGCTGCTCGAAGGCCGCATAGAAACTCGACAACGATCCGAATCCGCAGTCATAGGCAATCGACGCCACGGGTAATTCCGTGGCAATCAACATCGACTGCGCGGTATCCAGCCGATGCCGCGTGATTGATTGCTTGATCGTCAAGCCCATGGCCCGCTTGAACAGCGACATGGCATAGTTGGGGTGAAGATTTGCCGAACGTGCCACATCATCAGCCGAAATATCATCGAGAGCCTTCTCGCTGATGAAACGCGCCATGCGCTCCACTCGCAAAGCTCGGTCATGGTCCTGTGCTGCTGATTGCTTGCCCGAAACCAGAACCGTCTCGCGCAAGTCGCGCCAGCCCTCCCGGTCCAGCCGCCGCACCCGCGCCGTCAACTCATCGCGCACAATGGATTGCAACTCCGTATCGCCCGAATGCAAATCCTCGCGCCAGCGCTGAAACATGTCAGCGTCATAGGATTTTATTTCTAGGGCTTCAATCAACGCGCCACGAAAGATGGCTTCGCGCAAGCGGCTCAAGGCAGGCAGTTCGATGAAGGCCGACATCGGCACGTAGAGCACCACAAAGCGCGTATCTTCGGCGCAGGCCATCACCTGGTGCGGAATCATGCCCCAGAACACCGCAAGTCGCCCGGCGGACAGCGTCACCTCGCGCCCATCAAACCAGTAGGTCATTTCACCTGCCAGCAGAAAGTTCAGCTCTACCTGGCTGTGCATGTGGGGCCGCGTCATGGCAAACACCTTCATGGATTTACCGGCACAGAAGCTGTGGTCGCCAAACACCTCGACAGGATAACTCTGGTCGAAATCGCCGTGGATGCGAACACCTTCGCTTGCGTGGTGGGCAGGTTGATGCAGCGGCTTAATCATGAGACCTCCCGTTGGAATCTTAGCTTTCCGGAAATTCACAGGTCGATTTCGGTAGAGACTTGTCGAAAATTCAGGCTATGGTCAAGCCATCGTTGCGATCAGCTCCTACAAAAGCAGACGCACAAGACTTCAACCGCCACCATGGTGGTGGCGGGTCAAGGGAGGAAGACATGACGTTATTCAAAGGCCTTTCCGGCCTCGCGCTGGCATTGGCGCTTTCTGCATCGACGGCTCTGGCCGGTGAAATTGTCCTGAATTCGGACCAGTCTGATCCAGCGCCGAAGAAGGCCATGGAAGAGCTGATTGCTGATTTCGAAAAAGCCAATCCAGATATCAAGGTGAAGTGGAACAACTTCGACCATGAAGGCTACAAGTCCGCCATCCGCAACTTCCTGACCGCTGATGCGCCAGACGTTGCCGCCTGGTACGCTGGTAACCGCATGGCTCCATTTGTCAAAGCAGGCCTGTTTGAGCCCGTTGATGATGTCTGGGAAGCGAATGGCCTCAATGATCAGCTGAAGTCTGCTGCGGCCTCGATGGTGATTGATGGCAAGAAGTGGGGCGTTCCCTACACCTACTATCAGTGGGGCATTTATTACAACAAGACAGCCTATGCGAAGGCCGGTGTGACCGAGCCAAAGAACTGGGCTGAATTTGTCGCCAACTGCGAAAAGTTCAAGGCCGCCGGTATTGACTGCCTGACCACCGGCACCAAGGCCCTCTGGCCAGGTGCGGGCATCTTCGACTACATCAACATGCGCACCAACGGCTATGAGTTCCACATGGACTTGACCGCTGGCCGCGTGAAGTGGACAGATCCAAAGGTCAAAGCGGCCTTTGCCGAATGGGCCAAGGTTGTTCCCTACATGTCAGCCAACGCCGCCGCCATTGACTGGCAGGATGCCGCAGCCCTGTTGTCTCAGGGCAAGGCCGCCAACTACGTCATGGGCAACTTTGCCGTCGCCACCTTCAAGGAAGGCGGCATGACTAACGACACCCTCGGCTTCATGGTGTTCCCGGAAATCACTGCGGGCATTCCACGCGCTGAAGAAGCTCCGACGGATACCTTCCACATTCCGTCAGGTGCCAAGAACAAGGCGGATGCCAAGAAGTTCCTGGCCTTCGTCGCTTCACCTGAAGCCCAAACCAAGATGAACGCCACTCTCGGCCAGCTGCCTGTGAACAACAAGTCCACAGTCGGCGACGATCCGTTCATCAAGGCCGGTTTCGAAGAACTGTCATCGGCCTATGCCCTGGCACAGTTCTTTGACCGTGACGCCCCTGCCGACATGGCAAAGGCCGGCATGGAAGGCTTCCAGGAGTTCATGGCCAAGCCTGAAAACATCGACGCCATCCTTGAGCGTCTGCAAAAGGTTGCTGACAAGGTCTACAAGTAGGCCTCGTCGGTGGGGCGGGACGCCTCATCACGTCCGGCTCCCCTCCTCATTTTGCTTTCAAGAGAAAGCCAAGCGCGAACACCCCCTCCCCCTTCGGGTACTCCCCCATCGCAAGGGCGATGAGGGAGAAAGATATCCTTTCTCCCTCGGCCCCTCTTGGCCGGGGGAGTACGGCGAAGCCGGGAGGGGGTGACTGACACACGTCGTATCCTACCAACAGGACGCACCCCCCATGAGCACCAACACCACTCCCAAACGCTGGAACCAACGCGACTACGCACCGTGGCTGTTCCTCGCCCCCGGCGTGCTCATCTTCCTGGTCTACGTCATCTTTCCCATCTTCCAGTCGATCTGGATAAGTTTCTACGAGTGGGATGGCCTTGGTCCCAAGACGTGGGTGGGTGTTCAGAATTACATTGACCTGCTCGACGATGACTCATTCTACACGTCCCTCAAGAACAACCTGATCTGGCTTCTGCTCTATATGCTGGCGATCCCGGCAGGCCTCGCCGTCGCCCTCTTCCTCAACCAGAATGTTGCGGGCATCCGCCTGTACAAATCCCTGTTCTTCTTCCCCTTCGTCATCAGCCAGGTCGTGGTCGGCCTCATCTTTTCGTGGTTTTATGCGCCGGATTTCGGCCTGCTGCCCAAGATCATCGGCTTCTTCACTGGAACCGAAATCGCCGTTCTCGCTGAAGACAAATACGCCACCTATGGCGTCATCGCAGCGGGCCTCTGGCCGCAGATCGCCTATTGCATGATCCTCTATCTCACCGGCCTCAACAACATCAACCCCGAACAAGTCGAAGCCGCCCGCATGGACAATGCCAAGGGCTGGTCCATGCTGTGGTACATCATCATTCCGCAACTCCGCCCCGCCACCTTCATTGCCATGGTGGTGACTGTGATCGGCGCACTGCGCTCCTTCGACCTGATTTCCATCATGACCGTCGGCGGACCCTACGGCTCATCCCGTGTGCTCTCATACTTCATGTACGAACAGGCGCTGTCGGAATACGGCTACGCCATGGGCTATGGGGCGGCGATTGCGGTTGTGCTTTTCGCCATCATGCTGGTGTTCATTTCGATCTTCATCGTCCGCATGCTCGGCCAGGAAAGGAACAGCTGATGTTTCCAACCCCCATTGCGCGTACCAAACCGTGGGTCCAGCGCACCTATAAATGGCTGCTGCCCGTCGTCCTGGTGATCTGGCTGCTGCCGTTGATCGGAATTGCCGTGACGTCCATTCGTCCGTCTTCCGATCTTGCGTCCGGCAATTACTTCGGCTGGCCCTCCGGTTTTGATTTCGTCAAAAACTACAGCGCCGTGTTCGAGAACTCGAATATCGGCTGGTACATTCTCAACTCCTTCAAGGTGACGATCCCGACGGTGATTGGTGCCGTTGGCCTCTCATGCCTCACAGGGTTTGCGCTTGCCGTCTACAAGTTCAAGAGCAACCTTCTGGTGTTCTTCATGTTTGTGGCGGGCAATTTTGTGCCGTTCCAGATTCTGGCAATCCCCGTGCGTGATCTCACGCAGAACCTTGGCATGTACAACACAACAACAGGTCTCGTGCTGTTCCACGTCGCGTTTCAGACTGGTTTCTGCACGCTGTTCATGCGCAATTTCATCAAGGGCCTGCCTTTCGCGCTGATTGAATCAGCCCGTGTCGAAGGAGTGAATGAATGGAGAATCTTCTGGCACATCGTCATGCCGTTGATGCGGCCTGCCATCGCAGCCCTATCCGTGCTGATCTTCACCTTCATCTGGAACGATTATTTCTGGGCGACGGTGATGGCGAATTCGGCTGAGGTGAGACCCGTCACTGCTGGCATGAGTGAGCTTAAGGGCCAGTGGAAAGTGGCCTGGGAATTGATTTCCGCTGCCTCAATCATTGCAGCGCTCCCACCCGTCGCCATGTTCTTCCTCATGCAGAAACATTTCATCGCCGGCCTCACACTCGGCGCAACAAAGGGCTAATCAGATGGCTAATGTCACCCTCCGCAATGCCAAGAAATCCTTTGGTTCCGTTCAAATCATCAAGGGCGTAGACTTGGACGTTGCCGACGGTGAATTCTGCGTCTTCGTCGGCCCCTCCGGCTGCGGCAAGTCAACCCTGCTCCGCATGATCGCAGGCCTTGAGGATATCACCTCGGGCTCCCTGCAAATCGGCGGCAAGGAAATGGCTACAGTGGAGCCCGCCGACCGCGGTGTGGCCATGGTCTTTCAATCCTATGCCCTCTACCCTCACATGACGGTCCGCGACAACGTCGGCTTCGGCCTCAAGATGACAGGACACGACAAGGCGGACGTCGAAAAGCGCGTCGGCCGCGCTGCCGAAATGCTGCAACTCGGCCCCCTGATGGAAAGAAAGCCCAGCCAACTCTCCGGCGGCCAACGACAACGCGTCGCCATCGGCCGCGCCATCGTCAGAGAACCCGAAGTCTTCCTGTTCGACGAACCCCTCTCCAACCTCGACGCCGCTCTTCGCGTGCAGATGCGGATCGAACTCGGCAAGTTGCATCAAGACCTCAAAGCCACCATGATCTACGTCACCCACGACCAGGTCGAAGCCATGACCATGGCCGACAAGATCGTGGTGCTGCACGCAGGCTTAGTCGAACAAACCGGAAGCCCCCTCGAACTCTACCACCGCCCCAACAACGTGTTCGTGGCAGGCTTCATCGGTTCCCCCAAAATGAACTTCATAAAAGCCAAAGCGAGTCAAACCGGAAAAACCATCAACGTGACTCTGGGCGACGGAAGCAAAATCCAACTCCCCGCCCAAAGCGCGAAACTGGTGGGCACCCAAGACATCACATTAGGCATCCGCCCCGAACACATCCTGATCTCCGAAAAAGTAAAATCCGACACTAAAGCCACAGTGAAACTTGCCGAATACTTAGGCAGCGAAACCATGTTCTATCTCAGCATGGAAGACGGCGGCGACATCTCCGCAAAAGCCGACGGCCTAAGCAAAGCCAAACCCGGCCAAACCCTAAACCTGAACCTCCCCCCCGAAGCCTGCCACCTCTTCGACAGCAAGGGGAATACAATCATCAA
>JANNNG010000319.1:0-6229 GCA_031398425.1 Hyphomicrobiales bacterium
CCTCTTGGCCGGGGGAGTACCCCGAAGGGGGGAGGGGGTGTTTCAGCTTGGCGCGCTCCATCATTCCCGCCACTCCAGGAGGATATCCGGCAGGTTTTCCTCATTATCACCTGTGGTGCGATTGATCTCGACAAAGCCGTGACGCTTGTAGAATGCATGCGCCCTTTCATTGGCTTGAAACGTGTAGAGATTAATCTCCGGTGAAAGCTCGCGCTTGGCCCGAGCCAGCAACAGCCCGCCGATGCCCTGATTGCGCGAGGCTTGTTCCACATAAAGTGCCGTCAAGAAGCCATCGCGTGACAGCGTCATGAACCCGCGCACACGGGCTCCGTCGACAGCCACAATTGTATTGCGCTTGATCTTTTCGTCATCGGCATAGTGCTTCACCACATCGGCATGGGAATGTACCCGTGGCATCCACTCCGTGGCGTCAATCCAGTCATTCAGAATGCCGGCACAAACCGCCATGTCCTGACTTCGTGCTGATCGCAATGAAACGGTCGTGCTCATTCAATCCTCATAACTTTGACCCGCCCGCAAACCCTCGCGCACACGCTGTGCCACTTTCAAAAACGCCGCCGTCTCGCGAATATCGAGTTTGCGGTCAGGTGCAAAATTGGTATCGACAATATCAATGATACGTCCGGGTCGAGGCGACATCACAACAATTTTTGTTGAAAGAAATACAGCTTCTGGAATCGAGTGTGTGACGAATACCACGGTCTTTTTCGTGCGGTCCCACAGCTCCAGCAGTTGCTGGTTCAACTTGTCACGCACAATTTCATCAAGCGCACCGAACGGTTCGTCCATCAACAGCAATTGAGGATCAAAGGCGAGTGCGCGAGCAATCGACACCCGTTGCTGCATGCCTCCTGAGAGCTGCCACGGAAACTTTTTCTCAAAGCCCGTGAGGTTGACCAGATCAAGATTGCGCTTCACCCGCTCCTCGATATTGGCGATCTTCATGATTTCGAGCGGCAGCGCCACATTGCGTTCCACCGTCCGCCAGGGAAACAGGCCCGGAGCCTGAAACACATAGCCATAGGACCGCGCCAATCGTGCGGCCTCAGGTGCCAGGCCATTGACGGTGATGGATCCGCTGGTGGATTGTTCGAGATCGGCAATGACGCGTAGCAATGTTGTCTTGCCGCAGCCCGATGGCCCGATGAACGAAACAAATTCCCCATCTTCGACCTTGAGATTGACCCCCGACAGCGCATAGACCGGACCGTCAGCCGTGCTGAAGGTCAGGCTCAAATCCCTGGCATCAATCACAGCCGTCAATGCCAACTCCCTGCATGGATTCTTGCTTTGAGGAAACGCTAACGACTCTTGACCATTTGATCAAGAATTAAGAGAATGGGCCATGCCCAAAACACCGGAAACCTCCACGCAGAAAACCCGCATACAAAACCAGAACGAAAGCCTGATCCTAGATGCCGCCCTGGACGTGTTCTCGACCTATGGTTATCGCGGCACCACGGTGGATCAGATCGCGGTCAAATGCGGTCTTTCCAAACCCAATCTGCTCTACTATTTCCGGCGAAAGGAAGATATCTACACCGCCGTGCTTCAGCGCACGCTGGCCCTGTGGCTGGAACCGCTTCAAGCCCTGAACCCCGACAATGACCCGATTGAAGAACTCACCCGCTACATCAAGGCAAAACTGGACCTGACGTTTGCAAGGCCTGAGGCCTCAAAGCTGTTCGCCAATGAAATTCTGCATGGGGCAACCCATGTCGCCCCCTTCCTGAAGGGCCCTTTGAAAGACCTGGTGGCGACCAAGGCTGACGTGATCCGGAGCTGGGTCCAGGCGGGCCAGATCCGCCCCGTCGAACCCGCCCATCTGATCTTCGCCATCTGGTCAGTCACCCAGCACTATGCGGATTTTTCCGTGCAGGTAGAAGCCGTACTAGGTGGAAAGCCCTCGGCCGAGGCCTTGAAAACCACAGTTTGCGATATCCTTCTCAGGGGCTTGAAGATCACCCGTTGAACCGCCTAAAAGCCAGCCCGAAACGAAGGACAGGACATGACGGAACACACTTCAACGGGCCAGATTCTGAAAGCCCGGATCGCGGATCGCACCTCACGTGTCGGTGTGATCGGCATGGGCTACGTCGGCCTGCCCCTCGCCATGGCTGTGGCCAAAGCCGGTTTTCCCGTCACAGGATTTGACATTGATGCGGCCAAGACCAACGCCTTGAACAAGGGCGAAAGCTACATTGATGCTGTCAAAAGCAAAAACCTGGGTGAGCATATTGCTAGCCAGCGCTTCCACGCCACAACTGACCGCGCAATATTGGGCGACTGTCAGGTCATCATTATCTGCGTGCCCACACCTCTGACCAAACATCGTGAACCTGACCTTAGCTACATCCGCACCACCAGTGAGGACATCGCAAAGCAAATGAAGCCGGGCACCCTCGTGGTGCTCGAATCCACGACTTATCCCGGCACCACGGAAGAAGTCATGAAACCGCTGCTGGAAAAAAGCGGTCTGAAGGCGGGTGTTGATTTCTTTGTCGGCTTTTCACCCGAGCGCGAAGATCCCGGCAACCGCGATTTCCATACCACCTCCATTCCAAAGGTTGTGTCAGGCGATGGTCCGATGGCGGGTGCCTTGGTGGTTGATTTCTATGGCGCTGTCGTGGAACGCGTCGTCCCCGTCTCCACACCTGCCACCGCAGAAGCCGTAAAAATCACGGAGAACGTGTTTCGCGCCGTCAACATCGCCCTCGTCAATGAATTGAAACTGATCTACGACGCCATGGGCATTGATGTGTGGGAAGTGATCGACGCGGCAAAGACCAAGCCCTTCGGCTATCAGGCATTCTATCCAGGCCCAGGCCTCGGCGGCCATTGCATTCCCATCGATCCCTTCTATCTCACGTGGAAAGCCAAGGAGTTTGATTTCCAGACCCGCTTCATCGAACTTGCCGGCGAAATCAACACCGCCATGCCACGCCATGTGGTGAGCAAGCTTGAAGCAGCCCTCAGCACCCATGGTGAGAAAGCCTTGAATGGTGCCAGAATTCTGGTGCTCGGCCTGGCCTATAAAAAGAACGTGCAGGACATGCGCGAAAGCCCGACTTTCAAACTCATGGAACTTCTGGAAAAGCGCGGCGCCATAGTGGCCTATCACGATCCGCACCTGCCAGAAATTCCACCAAGCCGCGAGCACGCCGAATTCACGGGTCGCAAGTCCACCGCTTTGTCGGCCAGCAGCATCAAGCAGTTTGACGCGGTGTTGCTGTCTACCGATCACGACAATGTCGACTATGACCTTCTGGCCCGCAACGCCAAACTGATCATCGATACGCGCAACCGCTTCGCCGGGCTTGAAAACCTCGGCGCGAAAATCATCAAGGCGTGACCTCGCACCATGACGCCGCGCAGTGATCTCATCCCCAACAGCTATGACTATGAACAGCAGCCCCTGGTGAAAGCAACAGGCTTTCGCGAATATGATGCGCGCTGGCTGTTTGGTTCCGAACTCAATCTGGCAGGTGTGCAGACGGTGGGGCTGGGCATCGGCACACTGCTGTATCATCGCAAGGTTTCGCCGCGCATCGTCGTGGGCCACGACTACCGCTCCTATTCCTCAGCCATCAAATACGCGCTCATCTCCGGCCTCATGGCATCGGGCTGCCAGGTCCACGACATTGGCCTCTGCACCACGCCCATGGCCTATTTCGCGCAATTTGCGCTGGATGTGCCAGCCGTTGCCATGGTTACAGCATCCCACAATGAAAACGGCTGGACCGGCATCAAGATGGGCCTCGACCGGCCCTTGACCTTCGGCCCCGCCGACATGGCGGAATTGAAGACTATCGTGTTGAAGGGAGAACAGATCACAAGATCAGGCGGCGGCCTGACACTCGTCCATGACATGTTCGAGCGCTACAAGGCCGATCTGACACCAGCCCAACCCCTGAAACGCAAACTGCGTGTCGGCGCTGTGTGCGGCAATGGCACGGCGGGGGCCTTTGCACCGGCGGTGTTGCGGGCCGCAGGCTGTGACGTCGTCGAAATCGATTGCGCCCTGGATTACACCTTCCCGAACTATAATCCGAACCCGGAAGACCTGAAAATGCTGGGCGTGATGAAGGATGCCGTGCGTGAGCACAGGCTCGACGCAGCCTTCGGTTTTGATGGCGATGGTGACCGCTGTGGCGTGGCCGACAATGAAGGCAACGTGATCTACGCCGACAAGATCGGTCTGATGATGGCCCGCGATATGGCCGCGCTGAAACCGGGTTCGCGCTTTGTGGTGGATGTGAAGTCCACCGGCCTGTTCGCTGTCGACCCGGTGTTGCAACAACACGCTGCCACAGTGGATTACTGGAAGACCGGACACTCCTACATCAAGCGCCACACCCGCGACATTGATGCCGTCGCAGGTTTTGAGAAATCCGGTCATTTCTTTTTCAGACCGCCCTTTGGCCACGGCTATGATGACGGCATTGTATCAGCACTTGCCATCTGCAACATGCTGGAACGCTCCCCGGCAAAATCCCTCGCCGACCTCTATCGTGATCTGCCCGTAAGCTTCACCTCGCCCACCATGTCACCCCATTGCGATGATGAAGTGAAGTACGGCGTCGTTGACCGTCTCATCGCCAGGATTACGCGCATGTTCGACGAAGGCAAGCTCGTGGATGGAAAACCCATTCGCGACATCAACACCGTGAATGGCATCCGCTTTACCTTCGACAATGGCAGCTGGGGCCTGATCCGCGCCTCGTCGAACAAGCCGGAACTGGTTGTAGTCTGTGAGAGCATGCAATCGCCGGAAGAGCTGCGTCAGATTTTTGCTTTCATCCGCAAGTTGCTGTTGGTTGAACCATCCGTCGGGGCCTTCAACCAGACCATCTGATCTGACTAAAAATAGCCGCACTTCAGCGTTAATGCAGCCTCAATCGAATCTCGAAAATACGACTCAAAGTCTTACGTTGCGGAAAACTGTAAGAAAACTTTTGACCGCTAAGACGCTTCTGTGATTTGGGCAAAGGGGAAGACGCGCCATGGGCATTCAGGAAGACCGGGAACAACTTTTTCTTGAATTGATCAACCGCGCCCGCCTCGACCCCATGGCAGAAGCCATCCGCTACAGCCTGCCAGGTCTTAATCTCAGTGCCGGGACCGGCATGACCATTACCGGAGCCGCACAACAGGTTCTGGCCTATGATGCCAAGCTGTTTTCTTCCGCGACGATTCACAACCGGGATATGATCGCAGCAAACTATTTCAGCCACACCGGCTCCGATGGATCAACAGCATCGTCGCGTATCGCAGCGTCCGGCTATCGAACCGGGTATAATACTTGGGGTACGGGCGAAAACATTGCTTCCAGCAAAAGTTCTGGACCCCTCGATGCCAATGCCGCAGTGCACACATTGCACCGGCTGCTGTTTCTGAGTGACGGTCACCGCAGCAACATTCTCGACAAGAGATATGAAGATGTCGGCATCTCCGCCATGACATCGAGTGCTTATATGCCGAACTACAACGCTCTCGTCTCCACACACAACTTTGGCTATGTCACCGCTGCGGTGAACGAGGTCGCCAAGATCACGGGCGTCCATTACACCGACCGTGACAACAATGATTTCTATTCCATCGGCGAAAGCGCTGCGGGCCGGACTGTGAACCTGTTCAACGCCTCCGGCCTCATTGCCACAACGACTACGGCGGCAGCCGGTGGCTATCAGATCAAGCCACTCACAACCAGCAATTATGAAGTCGTCTATTCAGGCGGCGGTTTGCCAGGCGAGCGCGGAGCCAGTCTCTTCCTCGGCACGCTGAACGTGAAGGCTGATCTCACGGATGGCAACACGTTCGAAACCAACGTCTCGGCAACGCTGACACGGGGCAGCCAGAATCTCACACTGCTTTCCATCGACCATGTCAACGGCACGGGCAACACTCTCGCGAATGTGATGAAGGGCAACAAGGGCAACAACACGCTTGACGGTGCCGGTGGCAACGACACGCTGCTCGGCGGCGATGGCAATGATGTGTTGATTGGCGGAACGGGCAGCGACCGTGCCGAAGGTGGTGCTGGCACCGACACGGTCCGGTTCTCCGGCAACTACGCGTCCTATGCCTTCAGTTACAGTGCAGCCACTTCAACCTACACCGTCTATGGCGCCGACGGCAGCATCGACACAGTCACTGGCGTTGAAACCTTCCAGTTCGCTGATGGTGTGCGCGCACCACCGCAAACAGC
>JANNNG010000321.1:0-7827 GCA_031398425.1 Hyphomicrobiales bacterium
TGATCGAGAACAGCCTTCTCGTCAGCATCAAGTTCCAGTTTGGCCCAGAGCTTAAACTTGGGCCTCACGCCTAAGAACGACAGAAATGGCAGACTTTCGCCAATACCCGATGGTCCATTTGTCTGTGCCCGCTTGAATAGCAGATCCATATTACGCCTCCCCCATTTTCCCCACACCATAAGATGTCTATTTTTGACCTCAGGTCAAGAGTGCTGTCCCAAGCCTTGAACAAGCAAAGCCAGGCACTTCCGATATGATAAAATGTGATAGCCGCTAAACGAGGAACTTTGCGCTACGCTGCTTCCCATTGCTTAACATGGCGAACGGTGACCAAGGGCATACTGGGCGGCATATACATCATATGCTTTCCAAACTAGAAAAAGACGCGCTCAACCGCCGTAGCCGCTTTGCCGGGCGGCAGCCAACCGGCAAGAAGATCATCTTGGGCAAACGAGACTTCCGCTACTTTGAAGTGCTGGAACGGCACGGCCCACTTCCCTCAACTTACCTCCACGCATTCACAAAACATCTTGCGCGGAACTACAAGTTTCACCAGCAACGGCTGACCGAACTGTTTAACGAGGACAACACGCCGCACAGAGATTTCTATCTCGATAGGCCTGAGCAACAATATGCTTCCATAAATGCCCGCTACCAACCCATGACCTATGAACTCACGGGTCAGGGAGCCCAGGCACTTCGTCACAACGCCATCCCCCGTCAGATGTGGGAGTCACCCAACGGCCCCTATCTCCACCGCTTCATGACCGCATGCATCACGGCATCCATCGAACTTGCCTGTCATGAACTTGGCTTCACGTACCTGTCGCAGGCCGATATCTTTGCTCACCACAAATGCCCTCCTGAAGTCAAAGATGCCGACCATCCTCTCGGTCTTCCATGTGGTGATGGCGTTATCATCCCCGATCAGCTCTTCGGCATCGATTATGGCGGCAAGTTTCGCTTTTTTGTCTTGGAAGCAGATCGCAAGACTGAGACAATTGTTTCAACCAAGGCCATCGCCAAATCCTTTGCCGCGAAACTCAGACGCTATGAACATGTTCTCCGAAATCAGACCTACCGCGACGTCTGGGGGATCCCGGCACTATCCGTCATGGTCGTCACAGTCTCAGAACCTCACATGCGCAACATGATCAGTCAGGTGGTCAGAAACACCCGTGACGACAAGATTGCAGCACGCTTCATGTTCAAATCCATGCCCGCCTTTGGCAAGTACTGGACAGTTCCCGACGTGATGGCTGACCTGATAACCGACCCGTGGGAACGTGTAGGAACCGGGTTGAACCTGTCCAAACCGTCACCCATGCCTTCATAAAATGCCGAACTCAATGTCCGCTTATCTTCGCACAGCAGACTTTGTCGGTGCTGTAGCTGATGACTGAATCTGACCCGAGGCAGACATCACGAGCCATAACAGCACCTAATTCACTACTGCTGTTTCGCAGCTCCACTCGGACTTACATATGTATTCTGCTTCGCCGTGCCTCCATCAATTCAACCCTGCCTTGGTTCAGCTTGTCTCACAGTCCGGCCTTGTCAGACTCTTGCCGATGGTAGCAGGTGGTCATCAACTCATTTGCGGAGCAGCTTCTAGAAATTTGGTGTGTTTCGGCATGCATTTTTTGACCCACTAGGTACGGGAACCGGTATCCAAAATCAACCCTACTGCCTGTCCGTTGTTGCCAAGGAATCCGTTGGGTTATGGATCAATGGGGCAGGTATTCTTTGGGCGCCTATAGTGGGTCAAATGTCGTGCTGTTTCACAAATCTTGTCGCGTCCGCTGATTTCGGCAAGATGACCGGTGTCATTGGTAACTTTGACCAATCAGTATGAGAATCAGTGCCTAGTGTCATGCCCACATCGGAGAAGCCCGTGACACTTGACTGAGACGTCGCGACTTCCGAATTTTTCACAAAGATGTTGATAGCCCGCCATCTACGGCCAAAACATGACCGTTGACATAAGCTGCGGCGTCGGACGCGAGGAACACGACCGCACCTCCCAATTCCTCCGGTTTGGCCCAACGGCCAGCCGGTGTACGGGCTTCGGCCCAGGCTGTGAACTTTTTGTCGTTCAACAGCGCCGTGTTCAACTCGGTAGCAAAATAGCCCGGCGCAATAGCATTGATGGTTATACCCTGCCGCCCGAGTTCCGCTGCCATTGATCGCGTAAGACCGTGTAAGCCTGCTTTTGCGGCTGTGTATGCGTGAATTGTCGGCCGACCCAAAATAGCTGCAACAGATCCGATGTTGATGATGCGTCCGAATTTGTTGGGCAGCATAAGTCTCGCTGCGTCACGCGATAGACGAAAGCAAGATGTAAGATTCACTGATATGACACGGTCAAAATCTTCGTCGGCCCATTCGGTTATGGGCTGGCGGTGCTGGATACCCGCATTGTTGACCAAAACATCGAGTCTCCCATGACGTTGCGCAATGTCCACAAGTCTGGCGCGCGCTATGGCAGCATCCGTAACGTCAAAGGCCATGGCCTCACAGCTGATCGCGTCTGCCGACGCACCCAGTTCTGCTGCGTTGCGGGCATTCATGATGACAGTGGCACCAGCCTCCTTCAGCGCCTTGGCCATGGCAAAACCAAGACCTCTAGATGCACCCGTGACCAGTGCGATGCGACCTTTAAGTGAAAACAAGCTGTCCATTTCTTGGGTATGCCCGAATAGTCAAATTTGTCCAACAGCCCAAAAATCTCTGTCCGGGCCATACCACCGGCGGACGGCACCTTGACCTCGTGCTGAAATTCAGACCAGAATTTTCCCGATCGCATGAGGGAAGATCCTTGCCATGCTGGCGTCAGCGGTCTGGAAGAGAGGCAATTTCGGAACGACCTGCGGCTGCTGTGTCTTGGCAGCAGCCTCGATGGCGATCATGTCGGCTGTGATTTCGGCATTGCCGATCTGCTTCATGGCCGGCAAGAAATGCTTGTTGCGAAATCCATGCGGTTCCAACGACAGCAGTTCTGAGTTTGATCGTGTCAAACGTCTCTCGATAAAATGATTTTGGAGGCGGCACAGGGAGTTCCGCCTCCAAGTCAGGGAAGATATCAAGCCCCGCGAATTATTTCGCGATGCAGGTGTCGACCGTTTCGGGCGTGCAAACATCGAGACCGGTATAGGTCGGGTCAGCCGGCGCTGCTTTGCCAGCCTTCATGTCGCTTAGCGCGATCATGGTCTTGTAGCCCATTTCGAACGGACGCTGACCAACCTGGCCAAGCGACAGGCCTTCCTTCATTTGATCGAGTTGCACTGGAAGTGTGTCTGCCACGACAAGAGCGAGCGCTTTTGAAGCAATCTTGTCCTTATATGGCGTAACAGCTGCACGGTTTGCATCAGGCACAAATTGAGGGAAGCCACCGGTTGGCACAAAGGCGTCAAGCGTTGGGTTGGCGGCATAGAAGTCTTGGAATTGCTGCACCGACAGTGGGAAGTCATCGTTGGTGTAGAGTGGGCAACCTGCGGCTTCTGTCCAGCCGTTCTGGCCGGTCAACGCATCACCAGGCGAAGCAGCGGATACTGCACCAGCCAATTCGTCACGAATGCCCTTCATGCGTTCATTGTGGTTGGCCGCAGCGGCGCCGCCGGACTGAATGCAAATGGTGCCACCATTTGGCTTTATCGTTTTCACGATCTTGGCGAGGTTGGTTCCAATTTCGTAGTTGTGTGTGCCGATATAGGCCACGCGAAGGTCTTTGTTCTCCGGCAACACGTCCGAGTCCCATGTCAGAACAGGAATGCCAGCTTCCTTTGCAGCTTGCAATGCAACAGCCATGGCTGCGGCATTCGATGGTGCAACAGCGATGCCGTCAACCTTCTTGGCCACGAGATCTTGCACAATGGCTACCTGCTCGTCGCCGCCGCCATGTTCACCGGGGCCAATGTACATGCATTCGAAGGCGCCGTTTGATTCAGCTTCGGCTTTTTTGCAACCGTCACGGGCTTGATCAAAGAAGGGATTGTTCATGTTTTTTGGCACAAGAGCAAAAATTGATTTTGCCTGTGCGCCGGACACAGCAGCGCTGAGTGCGCCAAGTGCAACCGCGAATGCGAGCAAGTTCTTCTTCATTTTTCTTCCTCCATAGAAACTGCCACTGTACCGCAGTGGCCACGGATCTTGCGATCAGGTTTTGAACTTCAGACGCTCTAAATATCCAGCTACTACTGGCTTGCCAGCAGGACTGCGCATGCCGATCAAAACCGCAAATATAATGAGGCCGCCAACGAAGGTTCCCTGCCAATTCGAGTCGATACCCGCCATAAGCAGCGCATTGCGGATAACTTCAAGGAATGCGGCACCGATGATGGCACCAAAGGCCGTGCCCGAACCACCCATGAGGCTGGCACCACCGATGACGACAGCGGCAATCACCCGCAATTCATAACCCTGCCCCAACGCATTGATAGCGGACCCGTTGTAGCCAAGCAGCAACAGGGAAGCGACGGAAGCTGACAATGCGGAGAAGACATATGTCTGAAACTTCACCCAGTTCACCGGTACACCGGTGAGGCGCGCTGCGTTTTCATTGCCGCCAATCGCCATCAAATGCCGCGCCCAGGCCGTAAAGTTAAAGACATAGCCGAGCACGAGGGCAAGCAGGATCATGAGCCAGAAATGTGAAGACAGTTCAGGCATCCAGTTCGGCACCCAATTGTCAGGGGTGCGAATAGGCCATTTCGATTGGCCGATGGCCTTCACAATCGGTGCGTCGGGTCCAAACTGATAGAGCATCTGGTTGCCTGAGAACACCACGGCCAAGGAGCGGGCAATTGACAACATGCCAAGTGTCACAACGAAAGATGGCATGCCGACATAGGCGACGAAAAAACCGTTTACGACACCACAGACAAGTCCGGTCAGCAGCCCAGCCGCAAATGCGATGTACCAAGGGTAGTGGGCCGTTAGCAGCAAGCCAGCGATGATGGCGACCAACCCCATGATGGAACCGATGGACAAATCAATGCCACCTGTGATGATCACCAATGTCATGCCCAGCGCCATAATGCCGAACGGGGCAAAGTTGCGAGTAACGTTGGTCAGATTTTGAGGCGTGCCAAAGCTGGGCTGAACCATCGTCATGACTGCCATCAAAGCGAGGAGCGCAACTGCCACCCAGAAGGATTGGCTGCCACGAATGGTTTGCCAGAGGGTCTGTTGCTTGAGACCAATAATGTCAGAGACCGCAACACTTCCGGCATCGCCGTTTTGAGTGGATTCAGGCTGCACGGATCGCTCCTGTGATGAGGCCAGTGATTTCTTCAGGCGAGGTCTTCGTCGTCGGCTTGTCGGCAACCTTGGTGCCGCGGCGCATGACGATGATGCGGTCAGAAACCGCAAAAACATCGGGCATGCGGTGGCTGATCAGCATGACCGCGACGCCTTGTTTTTTGAGTCGCCGGATGAGTTCAAGCACTTCAGCAACCTGGCGCACCGAAATGGCGGCTGTTGGCTCATCCATGATCACAAGTTTCGCATTCGACAGCCGCGTACGCGCAATGGCAACGGCCTGGCGCTGGCCGCCCGACATTTTCTGCACCAAGTCCATCGGGCGTGTTTCAGATTTCAACTCCTGAAACAGCTCTCCAGATTTGTCGATCATAGCCTTTTTGTCAAGGATACGAAACGGCCAGAACCCCTTTTTGATTTCACGACCCAGAAACACATTCTGCGCGGCCGTCAAATTATCCGCGAGCGCCAGGTCCTGGTAGACCACTTCTATGCCTTTAACGCGGGCTTCAAGGGGCTTGTGGAAGTGGCAGATTTCGCCTTCAACAATAACTTCACCTTGGGTCGGCGGAAAGTTTCCGGCAATGAGCTTCACCATGGTCGACTTGCCCGCGCCATTATCGCCCATCAGGCCCACAACCTCGCCTGGTTCAACAACAAAACTTATGTCACTCACGGCATGGATGGCGCCAAAATGCTTGGCCACATTTTTGATTTCAAGCAACGGCATGGCGAACCTCGTATGCTGAACCGATGTGATGCGAACCGAGGTTACAGTCAAGTATCGGCTGCTTTAACGCAGCCCGTGTCCGGGAATACTGCAGCACTACACTTCTCCTTTGAACATGAAAAACGAAACGCTTTCCGCCTGCCGTGACAATTCAGTTAATGCAGCTTCGCTATTCTTAGTTCGGCAACGATATTTCGATATTGAATTTATGCAACAAAAAATTCAGCCGCAATTGTCATTGCAAGGCATCGTCCCGCGGCTGCGCGCTGTGTTGTTGTTTACTACGCATAAAATTTGGGCTTGGTGATTTGCTGCACCGCAACGCGATCGCCGGTGCCCAAGGCTTCAACCCCGGCGACAGCAACTGCTGTGGAGCAATAGCCATCCCATGCCGTTGCACCAACATTGGCCATGCCTGTAGTGATCGACCTTGTCCACGCAATGTTCTGGCGCCGATAGGCCTCATCGAAGCGCGGCCGCCAATCTACCGGATAAACATTGGTCTGTTTGAGGTCGAGATTCACATCGGCATAGACCGGAGAGCGCAGCACAGCCGTGCCCTTTTCTCCAACCAGTTCTCCCCGCACATCATAGCCATAGGTGGCGTTGATGTTGACTTCAATGTTGACAAGTTGGCCAGCCAGGGTCTCAAGCACCATAAATACGGGAGCCTTTTCACCGCCGCACGAGGCGCGGAACACGCTTACAGTCTTAAACTCGGAACCAAGCATCCAGCGCGCCACATCAAACTCATGCGGAGCGGAATTGCAAATCGCCATCGACGCCCGGAAATCATAGGCTGGAGACACGTTGCGATGGAAGCAATGGAACATCAGCGCTTTGCCTAGGTCACCGCGCGTCAACAATGACATGATTTCGGTATAGGATGGATCGAAGCGGCGCATGAAGCCGATCTGCACCAACTTAAACCCTCGCTTTTCCTCTGCCTCCAAAACAGCGAGGCATTCCCCTATATCCTGCGACAGGGGTTTTTCACACAACACGGGCTTGCCCGCTTCAATACAGGCAATCGTCAACGCAGCATGGATTTGGTCGGGCGCCGCGATGACCACGGCATCGACAGTCTTGTCATTGATCACGGCCAAAGGGTCTGTGGCGATGTGCGTAGCACCCGTCGCGTCTGCAACCTTCCTGGCGCGAACTGTATCTGGATCACATATGTATTCCAAGGATGAGCCAGGCACCTCTTCCGCGAAGAGCCGGGCATGGTCCGCACCCATGATACCTGCCCCAATCAATGCAATTCTGAGTGTCATGTGTCAGTTGTCCGTTTTATTGATTGAGACAAATCCAGATTTTACCTAACAGTCTCTGATGCCTCTTCAAGCTCCGCGCCGGGCGGCCTGATTAGCCTGTCCGTCGTCAGATAAATTGTAACTGATTGCACACCGAGGGAATAGTGACTCTGGCGCATCTGGATTGATAACTTAGGCGGCATTATTGTTTAGAAGCAATCGCCTCGTTTTGAATGTCTGGTGTTCTGTCCTCTCTCTTTCTAGCAAGATGGTTTGGCCACATTCAAAGTATTTACCGTCAGATGAAATGGAACTGATTGCAGCCTGAGGGAATGAAGACCCTGGTGCATCTAGCTGTCTTCTCACTTCCGCTCCTGGCCCTGAGGCGAAGTGGAATATCTTCCAGCTGACTTCTGCTATTCGCGTGATGGCAGACAATTGCTTTGGATTTGAATGTTCCCATATAAAAGCCGCACCAGTTTGGCGCGGCTATGATTTTTGTGACATTAATGTTCAGGTTCTTTGGCATCAGACGTATCGTCGTCAAAGGGTGGAAGCAGTATCAGTGCTCCATCCCACTGC
>JANNNG010000322.1:0-2890 GCA_031398425.1 Hyphomicrobiales bacterium
CACGTCGCCATGGATGTAGATGCCGTGGGGGCTGGCGTGGTTTTTGCGGAAGAGTTTTTTCCAGCCCGTGTCGCTTATGGGTGGATGGGCGTTCAGGTCCTTGCACAGCAGATCAAGTTTTGCAGCGACCGCAGCCTGTGCGACGTCGGCCTGCAAGGTCTGGTCGGCGAGTTTCGTCCGGTAGGCAGCCAGCATATCCATTTCGAGGGGGCTGATAGCGGTGTCAGCTCACGTTTGGCAAGTTTTCAAAGAAACGCACATAGAATTCGAGCATGGTGATGTAGGCCGTAACCAAACTGACGTAGCCAAAAAATGCTATTGACACGTGCAAGCTTGAAAGAGGTCTCAGCCCCGCATCAATCTTGCGATCTTTGAAGTTAAACAGTATCGCCATGCCGCCAAAGATGAGCAAGATCACTTGCTGCAAAACGATTCCAACAGCAGCAATTGCCAATCCCACAACAATGAGACCATAGCGGGCGTTGCTGCCCATCAGCCGTCCAAGCACTGATCGCAGAGCCACACCTCCATCAAGCGGCTCTACCGGCAGCAGGTTGAAGATGTTGAGTGCAACCGCAACGAAACCCAACGAAGCGATGAATGGATTCTGCGGCTCGGCCACAAAGATGTGCACTGTGCAAATCAAAGCCAACACAACCGAAAGTCCAGGCCCCATGAGCGACGCAAAAACAGATTGACCTTGAGTCTGAAATGGCAAACGGGGCATGGCGATGGCCCCCAGAAAGGGCAGGAACAACATGCGGCCCCAGGGTTGGCCCATCATGCGATAGGCGAGCAGGTGGCCAAACTCGTGCACGAAGAGAGCCACAATCAGTAATGCTGCGAGTAGCCAGCCCAACAGCAGCGAGAAGGCCAAGAGAGAAAGTGCACCGGTGACAGCGGCCACGCCAGCAGAGATTAACTGGAAGGCCATATTGTCGACCACACCGCGTTCAGCCAGTGCCTTCAGTCGGAACGCGCCACCCCAGAGATCAGCACGGGCCACGAGCTGTGCCAACAGAGGTCGAGGCCCCCATTCATAGCTCATGTGCAGGCGCACGCCGTCGCCTTCGGGCGTTATGTCATAGCGCTGGCTCAACAGTTCATTGTTCAGGCTTTTGCCTTCAAGACCCTCGCGCTGAATTTCAAGATGATCGGGAAATTGCCGCTTCCGAATGGAGAACAGCGCCGAGAATGTTTGCGTCACTCCAGAGGTCATTGTCGTGGAAAAGGTCTTGCGGAACAGCAGCCGGTCGCGGTCAAGCATTTCAGTCAGGGTGACCGTGCGGCCCCAGTCCTCGGTCTTGTCATGCATCACATCCATCATCTCGAACACCTTTTTTGGTGTCGCCTTGATGTAGACGCTGGCTTTCGGCCAGACCTTGGTGCGCAGACCCAACAAACCCATCAGCAGCAATGACAACGGAATTTCCGGCCCGATGGAAGTAAACAAGGAAAACATTGTGTTGAATGACTGCCCAAATGGTCGTTGGGTACCACCCTGCCTGTGCAGCCGTTAAGGAAGCGCAAACCCGGTTTGTTGTGCTTAACGGGGAATTAACAGGGGCACCTGGGGTGCTGCGGTCAGTGGCAGCTTGCCTTGCAGGCGGGGGTCATCGTGGATTTCAACCATGCGGGCGTAGGGTGTGAAGCCGGAGCGCAGATAAAATGACAGAGCAGCGGGATGATCCAGCGTGCAGGTGTGCAGCCACAGGCGCCCGATTGGTTTGGCAAAAGCGCGGCGGATGGCTTCGTCCATCAGCATGCGGCCAAGGCCGTGGCCGACAGCAGAGGGCACCAGGCCAAAGAAGGCGAGTTCGCAATTGGCCGTGTCCTCGAAATTCAGTTCGAGCAGGCCCAGCATTTCGGTGCCGCGCTGAAACACGAAAGAGGCATTCGCAGGATTATCAAGTGTGGAGCGGAGCTTCTCATCGGTCATGAAGAGGCGCGAAAACCACAACAGGTTCTGTCCAACTTCCCGGAAGTGAGAACGATAGTCTGCAACGGGCATGGCACCGACGGGATTGAGGGCAAGGTCCGACGCCAGGGGCTTGAGTTCGCGCTGGGGCACCGCCTTCATCTCAAGATAGGTTGCGATGTTGGCAAGTTTGCCGGGGGGAAGTTCGTAATAACCGTCGGCGAGTTCAAGGTTTGGCATTTGGCCTCAAATGGCGTGATGGAATCCAGACGAACCCATCATCGTCCAAAATCATGCATTCGCGCAAGCCATGGGGTTTGTCGAGGGCGCCTGCGAGAACGGTGTAGCCGACCTTGCGGGCGCGGGCTTCGGCTTCATCAGGGTCGGTATGGTAGCAGCGCAATTCAATGCCGATGCCGCGTGGCGCATCAGATACCAACGTGGTATGCAATTCGTTACCGCGATAGCTGTCATTGATGTGGAACATGAAGTGCTGGCCCGAGAGTTTCATGGCGGCGAAGACTTCGGTCCTGAAAAACACTTCCGCTTGAATCACTTCGCGGGCGAAGTGAATCGCGCGTTCGAGATCACTGACAATCAGGTTGAAGCCGAGGCCCGAGAGGGAGCGGCCATAGTCAGCGCCGGACATGCGGGGCTTTACGAGATCGTCTTCAGACATCGATTCAGATGATCATCACAGGGCCTTGAAGTCCAGCCCAGTTGGCGTCAGCTCAGGTATTCCACCTTTTGGGTGGTGGCGGTGTCGTTCCAGGTAATGCGGCAACCGGTCAAGGCTTTTTCAAGTGAAGCGTCATGGTGGCGAAGCGCCAGCAGGAACAGGGCAGCAGCGTCATTACCATGATTTTCCGGCGCATCGTCCTCCGCAATATCATGAGCCAATTGCCAGGAAAGGGCGGCGACTTTCTGGGCGGGGAGTTTTTGTGTTGAGGCCCAGCTTTGTCTCACGTCACG
>JANNNG010000003.1:0-4985 GCA_031398425.1 Hyphomicrobiales bacterium
GTTCGTTGTTGTGATTTTACCAGATGAAACCAAAGCCTATGAAGGCACCCGCGCATTTTCAGCGTTGCACGCCGAAGGTAATTTGACTGTTTATAGTGTAGCAGTCGTGACCAAAGACAAAGACAACCAGATCTTCGTCAAAGACGCTGCCGAAAGCGGACCTTTGGGCATTGCGGTGGGTGCTCTGGTCGGCGGATTGATTGGAGCATTTGGTGGCCCCGCTGGACTGCTGGTCGGCGTTGCGGGCGGTGCCGTGATTGGCAGCCTGCGGGACATGTTCAACTTGGGTCTCAGCACCAAATTCATTGAAAAAATCTCGACTGAACTTGCACCTGGAAAAACCGCTGTCATCGCTGAGGTAGATGAGGGTTGGGAAACGCCGCTTGATTCCCGCATGGCCGCGATTGGTGGAACCGTGTTACGGAACTGGCGCTCTGATATCGAAGATGAACAGGCCATGGCTGAAATTGCCGCGCGCCGTGCAGACTTTCATCATCTCAAATCTGAATTTGCCCATGCTGATGAACGCGCCAAGGACTTTCTGAAAGCCAAAGTCGACCAAGCCAAGGATGAACTTCACAGTGCCGAAATGCGCGCCAAGGCCCGTCTTGAAGCATTGGAAGTCGAGATGAAAGCGAAGCTCACGGTTCTGGAAAAACAGGTGTCTGATGCTGAAGTAAGTGCCAAGGAAAAAATCCAAATGCAGATTGCCAGCCTGAAATCAGGCTACGCCGTGCGCACTGCCAAGCTGAAGCAGGCTTGGGACCTGACAACTGAGGCATTGGCTGCGTGAAATTTTAAGGAAAATTGCAATGAAAGCACTCGTCTACTTAGGTCCAGGTAAGAAGGCAGTCGAAGAACGACCAAAGCCCGGCATCACTGCACCGACGGACGCGATTGTCAAAGTCACCAAGACGACGATTTGTGGCACCGACCTTCATATTCTGAAAGGCGATGTTGCAACGTGCAAGCCCGGTCGCATTTTGGGTCATGAAGGTGTTGGTGTAGTTGAAGAAGTAGGGACGGCAGTGACCGCATTCAAAGCGGGGCACCGGGTTTTGATTTCCTGTATCAGTGCTTGCGGAAAATGCATGTATTGCCGAAAGCAGATGTATTCCCATTGCACCACAGGTGGCTGGATTTTGGGCAACAGCATTGATGGCACGCAGGCCGAGTTCGTCCGCATTCCCCATGCCGATACAAGCCTCTACCCCATCCCTGAGGGTTCGGACGAAGAAGCTCTGGTGATGCTCAGCGATATTTTGCCGACAGGGTTTGAGTGCGGCGTTCTCAATGGCAAGGTTCAACCGGGCAGCGTCGTTGCCATTATCGGTGCTGGTCCCATCGGCCTTGCGGCATTGTTGACAGCGCAGTTTTATTCGCCCGCCCAGATCATCATGATCGACCTTGATGACAACCGCCTCGAAGTCGCCAGGCGCTTTGGTGCAACGGCAACAGTCAACAGCGGTGACGGCAAAGCCGTTGCGATTGTTATGAAGTTGACCAAGGCACGTGGCGTTGATACGGCCATCGAAGCTGTTGGCATTCCAGCCACCTTTGTGATGTGTCAGGAGATCATCGCTCCCGGCGGTGTGATCGCCAATATCGGCGTGCATGGTACAAAAGCCGACCTGCATCTTGAAAAACTCTGGGACCGCAACATCAGCATTACAACCCGCCTTGTTGATACTGTCAGCACGCCGATGCTGATGAAAGTTCTGCAGTCCCACAAGCTTGATGCAAAGTTGTTGATCACGCACCGGTTCCCATTTGAACAGATACTTGACGCCTACGACACCTTCGCCAATGCGGTCAAAACCAGAGCGCTCAAAGTGATCATATCGGCTTGAAGCAAAATGATGACACGCAAGGCGTTCATTGGTTCGGCGGCAATCTTGGCCACGGGTTCACTTGCCTACAGCTTCAATGCGGCACGTTCAAGTGAAGATCGCTATGAAGCTGCAACGCGCAATACATGGCGTCCATCGGATACTGCACCCACGAGTGATGATTTGCTCAAGCGTGAATTGATCCGTTATGCAACTCTAGCACCTTCAAGCCACAACACCCAGTGCTGGAAGTTCCGCGTCGGGCAGTCTGCAATTTCCGTTTTGCCGGATATGTCGCGCCGATGCCCTGCGGTTGATCCTGATGACCATCACCTGTTTGTGTCACTGGGATGTACGACCGAAAATATTGCACAAGCGTCGCGTTCGAACGGGTTATCGGCGCAGCCACGCTTTGACGAGGCCTCAGGTGAAATTATTGTGGCACTTGAAGCTACCAAGCCGTTGGCCTCACCCTTGTTCGAGGCTGTACCCGAACGCCAGTGCACCCGTGCGGAATTTGATGGCCACACAGTTTCCGCTGAGGACTTGCGGTTGCTTGAACAAGCGGGCGCAGGGGATGGGGTTCAACTCATTCTGTTGACTGAAACAACAGCAATTGAGAAGATTCTGGAGTACGTCGTAGCTGGCAACACGGCTCAAATTGACGATCCTGCCTTCGTTGAAGAACTTAAATCATGGATACGTTTTGGCAAAGACGAAGCCGTGCGTACTGGCGATGGTTTATTTTCTGGATCGTCTGGCAATGCGTCCATGCCGCGTTGGATAGGCAGCCGCATGTTCGACATGTTCTTCACGGCAAACAGCGAAAATGGAAAATACGCCAAGCAACTTCGAAGTTCCGCAGGCATTGCAGTCTTTAGTTCCGAAAGTGATGACAAAGCCCATTGGATTGAAGCAGGGCGCTGTTATCAGCGTTTCGCCCTGCAAGCCACCGCCCTTGGCATACGGAACGCCATGATCAATCAACCGCTGGAAGTCCAGGCATTGCGCCCACAACTCGCAACCTATCTTGGCATCGGTAACCGAAGACCGGATTTGATCGCCCGCTTTGGTCGCGGACCGCTGATGCCCCGGTCGCTGCGAAGACCTGTTGAGGATGTACTCATTTGACCCGTCACAGAGAGCCAATGAACGTAGAGCAATCTAAAAGAAGTGAGCAACTGCAAACCGCCATCGCGCGTTGGGACACTGAAGGTGGGGCGGGTCCAAACGGACCGCAGGACCATTCAAACGCCCCTCCCAAAGCAAGCGAGAAATCGCAACCAAACCCATCAAAACAGTGAACGTTTGTGCAAAAGATGAGCCCTCCTTTCACGATTGAAGAGTTTCTAGCCGTCTTTGCCGCATACAATGATGCAATCTGGCCAATGCAGATTGTTGCTTATTGTGCGGGGCTGGTCGTGATCGCGGCCCTTTGGCGGAAGTGGTTGGCGGCGAGCTGGATCATTCCAGTCATTTTGGCCTTGCTTTGGGCCTGCAATGGGATCGGTTATCACTATTTGTATTTCTCGACGATCAATCCGCTGGCGAAAGGTTTTGCCTTTCTTTTTGTACTGCAAGCCTTGTTATTCGTTCTAGCCGCATTATTTGCAAAAAAATTGCTTTTCGTTGTTGAACGAAACGTCAGATCAGCGGCTGGACTTTGTCTTATTGCGTATGCCCTGCTGATTTATCCCATACTCGGCATATTGGCTGGACACGGGTTGATGGCGGGACCGATGTTCGGTGTAGCACCTTGCCCAACTACGATTTTCACAATCGGAGTACTTTTGTTGGCACGCAGTAGGTGGGTGCCTTGGCTCTCGATCATTCCTATTCTTTGGTCGGTTGTAGGGTTAGCAGCAGCAGTCCAGCTTGGCATTCTTGAGGACTTGGGGCTGCCGATCGCTGGCGCCTTACTCATAGTCTACCTTGTTTTAGATATAAACAATGCGCGACAAGGTCGGGAGTTTGCATCGGATACTCATAGACGGTCGGGCCAATGAACGCTCAGTTTAGACTATCAAGAACCGAGGTTGAACAAGATCAGTCCGGTCTGAAAATGCAATCTCGCGTGCGGTCAGTTCTCGCCATCTTCTCGTTCTTCGTTCTCACCTTCGTTTGGTCCTAGTTGTTGGGGTTCGCAGCCATTTATGCAAAATCTGATGCGCCAATTTTAAGTATGGTCCTCTCAATCGTTTCGGGCTTTGGGCCAAGTATCGCAGCACTCCTCACCATTATTCTTTTCAGTTATCAGTCTGGCCTGTTCGCGTGGCTTAAAAATGCTCTCAACTGGCACGTCGGTTGGCAATGGTATGCGCTGGCATTTTTTGCGCCTCCTTTGGTGATGCTGTTCGCCCAAGCGATTCATTGGGCTTTGGGCGGAACTGTTCCCACGTCACCAGCTGTTGGCCATATTCCGCTCGCCATCGCAAATTTTGGCCTTGTCTTTTTAATTGGGGGACCCCTGGGCGAAGAATTTGGTTGGCGCAGTTATGCAGTGCCAGCACTGGGCACCAAAATGGGCTGGCGTTCGGCAAGTTTGCTGATTGGCGTCATATGGGGCCTCTGGCATGTGCCGTGGTTCTTCACAGCGGGCACGGCTCAATCTCAAATGCCGTTTGTTGTGTTCATGCTGAATATCATTGCAGGCTCTGTGTTGTTTTCTTGGCTCTTCATGCGATCAGCAGGAAGCGTCATTCCAGCCCTCATTGCGCACACTTCTCTCAATGCATTTGCAGGCATATTTTCAATTATTCCGACAGCAGAGACTTCGCGTCCCTACGTTTTGGTGACAGGTATTCTGGTCGCTTTTGCCTGCTGGCTTCTATTTCGACCAGACGGTTATTTAAAGTCATGTGAATTGCGATGATGATGCTACTTTTGTTGCAAGCCATTGTCCCGCTGCTGCTGATCGGGTGGTTGGCATTTGCGCCACCGCGTAGCTCTGTTGGTTTTTGGATACAGGCTGTGGCGACCGGTATTGGAATTCTGGCAATTCTTTTCAGCGGTCTCTGGCTTTTTCCGCCGTGGTGGTCGCCTTACGTGTTGGGTATTTTGTTCATCGCCAGTGTCATCAGGGGTGCCGTTCGACGTCAAAGTGCGGGAGTTTGGCCTGTAAAATTGGTGCATTGGCTTTTTGCAACTGGATTTGCG
>JANNNG010000055.1:0-4788 GCA_031398425.1 Hyphomicrobiales bacterium
TGCCGCGTTGCAGAAAAAATACTCATTCCTCAAGCCGCAAAATGTCCGACGCCTGTTCAAGGCCTATGGCACGGACGTCGAAACAATTCTGGGAGATGCGCAATTTGCAGCGGACCTGGGGCAAATGTTCGGTCCGGTTTCAGCGAAGGAAATTTCACATCTGCGCGACAATGAATGGGTGGTGACGGCTGATGATATTCTGTGGCGCCGATCAAAGTTGGGCTTGCACATGAAGCCGGATGAGCAGGATGCGTTGCGGACGTTTATGGAGGGTGAGGTGAAGGTTGCGGTGAAAAGGAAAAGCAAGTGATGACTCCCACCCACATTCTCGCCATCGACCAGGGCACCACCTCCACCCGCGCCATTGTATTTGACCGCAAGTTGACGCCGAAGGGTTCGGGCCAAAAGGAGTTCAAACAATTCTTTCCAAATTCCGGTTGGGTGGAGCATGACGCCGAAGAAATCTGGAAATCGGTTCTGGTGACGTGCAAGGCGGCACTGGCAAAAGCCAAGGTGAGGCCGCAAGCCATCGCCTGCATCGGTATCACCAACCAACGCGAGACTGTTGTGGTGTGGGATCGCAGAACCGGCAAGCCCATCCACAAGGCGATTGTCTGGCAGGACCGACGCACTTCAGATCAATGTGCCGAGATGAAAGCCGCCGGCTTGGAGCCTGCATTCACGGCGAAGACCGGATTGTTGCTCGACCCCTATTTTTCCGGCACCAAGCTCGCGTGGTTGCTGGATCATGTTGGGGGTGCACGGGAAAAAGCGATGCGCGGAGAACTGGCGTTCGGTACCATCGACTCGTTCCTGATCTGGCGACTGACCGGCGGCAAGGTACATGCGACCGATGCCACCAATGCCTCGCGCACGCTGCTTTACAACATTCACACAGGCACGTGGGACGAAGAATTGCTCCGTATGCTGAGTATACCTGCTTCATTGTTACCCGAAGTGAAAGATTGTGCGGCTGACTATGGCGTGACGGATGAAAAACTTCTGGGTGCGGCCATTCCCATCGGCGGTGTTGCGGGGGACCAGCAGGCAGCCACCATCGGCCAGGCCTGTTTCAAGCCGGGCATGATGAAATCGACCTATGGCACCGGGTGTTTTGCGTTGCTTAACACAGGTGAACGGGCTGTCACATCACACAACAGGTTGCTGACCACAGTGGCATATCAGTTGAATGGCAAGCGCACCTATGCGCTTGAAGGTGCCATCTTCATGGCAGGGGCTACAGTCCAGTGGTTGCGCGATGGTTTGAAGCTGGTGAAGAAAGCGTCGGACAGCGGGTTGCTGGCCAAGTCCGCAGATTTGAAGCAGCAGATATATCTTGTTCCCGCTTTTGTAGGATTGGGTGCGCCCTATTGGAACGCTGATGCGCGTGGTGCCTTGTTTGGCCTGACGCGAGGCACGAGCAACAAGGAAATCGCCAAGGCAGCGCTTGAAGCCGTGTGTTATCAGACCCGCGACTTGCTGGAAGCGATGAAAAAAGATTGGGGCAGTGCGGGAGACACGGTGCTCCGTGTGGATGGCGGCATGACGGCATCGGACTGGACCATGCAGTGCCTGGCTGACATTCTGAATGCGCCTGTGGATCGGCCCAAGGTTTTGGAAACGACGGCAGTGGGTGCGGCCTATCTTGCGGGCCTGCATGCCGGATTGCTGCCGCCGCCCGAAAAATTTGCAGGCACGTGGAAGCGGGACAAGCGCTTTGTGCCAAAAATGAAGGCCGAGCTGCGCGAAGCAAAGTATGCGGGCTGGAAGGATTCCGTTCGGAAATTGCTGGCGTGAACATTGAGTTTCAAGCCTTGCGGACGCTTTCTGCCGACGTTGGCGGAGATCCCTTGCTGGTGCAGGCTGCGGGGGGAAACACATCGATCAAACAGGCCGGCGTGATGTGGATCAAGGCTTCGGGCACCTGGCTGCGCGATGCACTTGAGAGAGATATTTTCGTGCCGCTTGATTTGACAGCACTCTTGGCTGCTTTGTATGACGACAGTCCCGATTGTGAAAATTGCTTGCCTTTTGTGCTGAATGACTTGAACACCCTGGGTCTGCGCCCTTCCATCGAAACTTCCGTACACGGATTGATGCCGCAGCGCGTGGTGGTGCATGTTCACTGCGTCAACACGATTGCGCTTGCCATTTGTGAAGATGCTGAACAACGTTTTTCAGGGAAGCTTGCGGATTTCAACTGGAGTTTCATTCCCTATGCCCGGCCGGGTCTGCAACTGGCCCGCGCCATAAGGCAATACTTGAAGCCCGGCTCAAATCTCATGGTGCTGCAAAACCACGGCCTTGTGGTTGCAGCTGATACGGTTGCAGATGCTCATGTTTTGTTGAAGAACGTTGTTGATGCGGTTCAGTGTGCGCAACGCGCTTTCACGCATCCTGATTTGTCGGCACTTGATGTTGCTTCGAAAGGCACCGACTATATGCCTGCACGCGAGATCTCGGCGCACTTTCCAGCCTTGGATGCCGCAATTTTGCAACTGGCCTGCAATCAGGTTTATTACCCGGATCATGTGGTGTTTCTGGGTACGACCATTCCAATAGATACCGCAAAGGGTGCTTCTGCCATCGCAGTTCCCGGCAAAGGCATGCTGGTGCGAAAAGACGCAAAACCCGCGGTGGAGCCCATGCTGCGTTGTCTCGGTGATGTGTTTGCGCGCGTGCCGAGGGATGCCAGACTGAGGGCGTTGACAGTGGCCGAAATTGACCAGTTGCTGAATTGGGATGCCGAGACCTATCGTCAGACCTTGCAACAGCCGTAGGATGACATGAACGCCGCCAATCCCATCCTTGCCGAAATCCTGCGCGGCAATACCGTCGAAAGCCAGCATCGTGGTGCGTTTGCTGTGGTTGGTGCCGACGGGCAAGTGCTGCAGTCATCCGGCGATATTCGCAAAGCTATATTTCCGCGCTCGGCTGTGAAGGCGTTTCAATGCGTGCCGCTGATCGAAAGTGGTGCGGCAGACCGCTTCTCACTCAATGACGAAGAGATTGCGCTGTGTTGCGCGTCACACACGGGCGAAGCTGAACATGTGCGGGTTGCAACGTCCATACTGCAGAAGGCCGGGATTGATGAAGCAGCCTATGAGTGTGGTGCAAGCTGGCCTGAACGGATGCAGGACAGGTCGGCACTGATCAAGTTGGACCAAGCACCACGTGCCATTCACAACAATTGTTCTGGCAAGCATGCCGGCATGTTGACGCTGGCGAAACACCTTGGTGTGCCACTCGAAGATTATGTTTTGAAAGATCATAAGGTTCAACAGGCCGTGGCGCGGGTTTTTGATCGCTACTGCGACGTGCAAACCGCGCGCGCGCCGTGGGGCATTGACGGATGTTCGGTTCCGACCTGGGCGATGCCACTGCAAAAAATGGCTCTGGGCTTTGCGCGACTGTTTTCTCCCGGCGATGCGGTGGGCGAACGCATCGCAAAATCCACGGCTGCTAATCCGCTGATGATCGCTGGTACGGGCAAGTTTGACACACGCATCATGCAGGCTGTGCCGCGCCTGTTCATCAAGGTGGGTGCGGAAGGCGTTTACTGCGGTGCCATTCCGCATGCTGCACTGGGCTTTGCGCTGAAGGTGGATGATGGTGCGTTTCGTGGCGCTGAAGTTGCTGTTGCGCGGATGCTGACGGGTCTTGATTGCTGGACCGTCGAAGAGAAAACAGTTCTTGCGAGCTTCACGGCTTCAACGTTGCATAACTGGCGCAAGCTTGAAGTGGGGCTATCTCGCGCTAGCTTTTGACGCGATTGCCGGTCACACTCGCCTGCTCGGGAATCTTGGCGTTGGGCAATGCCAGATCCGTCGTGATGGGATTTTCATGATCCTTGCCGAAGATGGCACCGATTGTAGCACCGGAGATGATGTTGTCTGTGATCACAAATGGACCTGGCCCAACAGCAGAGAACACAATGCCATTGGCGCAATCTTTCACGATGTTGTCCGTGCAGATGAGATTGCGGGCATATTTGCCCCAGCCCAGGCCGATGCCATAGTTTTCTGCGGCCTCGACGACATTGTTGGCAATTACGGTATCGGCCTCTGCCGCAATGCCACCGCCGAGGGTCCGGCCGTGGGCGTCGGTGCCCTTGATGTTGCGCACCACATTGCCTGTGCATTGGGCCAATCTGCCGCCCTTGTTGAAATTCGTGATGGCGATACCGTGGGACGCCGTGTCAATGATGTTATTGGCAACGACAGCTCCACTGAATTCAAACTCGACATAGAGCGCCACTTCGTTGCAGCGGGTGATGCTGTTGCCGGTAATGATGCAAGCATCAGACGAGGCATTGCGGATGCCGGTGAAAGCACAGTCGCTGATGCGGTTGTTGCTGACGATGGCACCGTGGGAGGCATAGATATTGATGCCGTTGCCGTTGGGGCCGTCGCCGCCGTCTTCAGCGGCAATACGAGAGACAAAGTTGTTGGCAACGATCGTCGGATTGTCTCCCTTGTCGTCACGCCAGACCTGAATGCCGTTGTTGCCGATGTCAGCCACGGTGTTGCCGCTGATTTCCATGCCCGTTGCTGCTATGCTCTGGCAGGCGACTTTTTGATGAAAGCGAAAGCGATTGCCAGCAATGCGACCGCCACAAGCCGCAATGCGCATGGCTGCTTCACCACCCGCAAAATCACAGTCATCGATGATCAGACGCTCCACACCTTCTGCCGTGATCAGATTGCCCTTATTGCCCTTGGCGGTGAAGGAAATGCCTTCGATGACAACGTGCCCCGCAGGAAGGATGAGAAGAATTTTTCCACCTTC
>JANNNG010000087.1:0-4011 GCA_031398425.1 Hyphomicrobiales bacterium
TCTGAACGACAAGCGTTACTCAGCACTAAAATACAAGGGCCCCGGAACAGATTTCACCTTGGGCCTTGTTGATAATCATGTCTGGGCAGGTGGTGCATCAATGGCGCGAAACGGCATTCTCTGCAATCCTAATATCCCCAGCGAAGAAGTCTTCACCATGCCGCACCGTGAACGCGTTGATGGCGTGGTGCGGTCAACCAAGCCGCTATCCTATCAAGGCTCAATGATCGAAGGCATTGCGGTACGTTTCGAAAAAGGCCGCATTGTCGAGGGAACAGCAACGCGCGGAAACGACGTGTTCCAGAAAATGATATCGACCGACGATGGTGCCGCCCGGCTGGGTGAAGTGGCACTCGTTCCCCACTCCTCCCCCATCTCCGCCTCAGGCCTCGTCTTCAACGAAACACTTTACGACGAAAATGCCGCCAGCCACATTGCCGTAGGCCAAGCCTACTCCCAGAACATGGCAGGCACAGCGGACATGTCAGCAGAACAGAATCTCGCCGCTGGCATGAATACGTCGCTGGTCCACGTGGACTGGATGATCGGGTCTGGCGAGTTGAACGTGGATGGCGTCACCAGCGACGACAAGGCCGAACCTCTGATGCGAAACGGTGAATGGGTAAACGCATAAATGCCTGACATAACCACCACCCAACTGCTTCTCTCCGCCTGCCTCTTCCTCGGTGCTACCCTTTACACCTCCGTCGGCCACGCCGGGGCCTCCGCCTACATCGCAACCATGGCGCTCTTCGGCATTCCAGCCGCCACCATGCGACCCACGGCCCTGGTACTGAATATTCTCGTCGCGAGCTTCGGTGCCATCCGCTTCACCCGCGCAGGCCTGTTCCGCTGGCGTGGCTGCTGGCCTTTCATCATTGGAGCCGTTCCCTTCGCCTTTCTCGGCGGCTATCTGCAATTGCCCGGCCACATCCACAAAACCATCATCGGCATCGTCTTGCTCATTGCTGCGGCACGCTTGCTTTGGCCCAAGCCACTTGCGGTCTTAAGCGACTGGAAAGACCCACCCATCGCCTACGCCATTCCAGTCGGCGCTGCCATCGGCCTCTTGAGCGGACTCACTGGCACAGGCGGCGGCATCTTCCTCACACCGCTCATTCTGTTCATGGCCTGGAGCGAAACCAAAACCGTATCCGGCGTTTCGGTGGTCTTCATCCTCTGCAATTCCATTGCAGGGTTGCTCGGCAACTATGCGTCGCTGAAATCTTTGCCCGCCGAACTGCCTCTCTACATGGTCGCGGTGATCCTGGGTGCAGTGGTGGGAACGCAACTCGGCATTCACAAGTATGCGAAAGAGCATTTGCTGAAGGCGCTGGGCGTGGTGCTGGTGATTGCGGGTGCGAAGTTGATCGGGGTGTATTGAACACGCCTTTCTTCTCCCTCCCCCTTGTGGGGAGGGCCGGGGTAGGGGGTCGCTCCGGCCATTGAATTGAAAAAGAGTTCTTTCCAAAATTACAGACCCTCAGCGACCCCCACCCTAACCCTCCCCACAAGGGGGAGGGAACAACAGCCGAATGTGATTGTTGCGCGTTGCTGCACTTGGCCGGTATGAACAATTGTGAGATGATATTGCATTGCCAAACACATCGCACCCATATCGCCCCCGCGAAATGCTGGACGAAGAATTCCTCAAGCCATTGGGCCTGACGAAGTACCGCTTGGCCAAAAGTATCGACGTTCCCGCCCAGCGCATTGATGACATCGTCGCAGGAAAACGCGGTATCACTGCCGAGACAGACTTGCGCTTGTGCCGCTTCTTCGGATTGTCAGAGGGGTGGTGGCTGCGTTTGCAGGGAAGCCACGACACAGCAATTGCACGGCGGAAGATTGGCAAGGCGTTGGAGAAGATTGTGCCTTTAAGGGAAGTACCTTAAAGTTCTTTGCTGTCCCGAAAATCGAAGCAAACGTGTAATCGCGGGCGATTGGAACCCTGTGCGACATCACCTCAATAAGCCATTTACACCTATAACGCTCCTATGGACCATCCAAGTGCTGCCGCCTGCACCTGCAGCTAAAATGTCAGGCGATTATTCCTCTTGATCAGACATTCACAGATTGTTGAAGACATTCGTCGAAATCGCAACGTTAGTGCAGGGCACGTCTGGCGCAAGCTGTAAATATTGACATTTATGTTAGGCAGCTTTTGCTAGCTTGTAGCTCCTCAGGAGAATTCCTTCGGGCAAATAAAATCCATTATAACTATTGTTCGACAAATGTATTTCTCCGCCAACAAAATTGAATGTTGATGCCAATTGTTGAACTACTGGATTCTTACTGTCTGCCAATTCCACGGAACCTATATCCAGACCATGGATTTCACTATTGCGGGAAACCATTGTCCTCGAGACTGCCCCATAAAACTCGCGTACATCCAACGATTCATTTTCCGGCACTAACCACAATTTCCAAGCGCCAGAATCTGAATGCAGTACCCACATTGCAAACTTTGATTTAGCCTTTGTGTCATCTAGCAACTCAACTAACTTGGATCCCGATTTTACCAGTAGCTCTTTATCCATTTGAAAACTCCAAGTTGCGGATGAATTATCGCATTGATGAAATACTGCGAAACTGAGCGGTCTATAGACTGATAACGGCTATCAGGAGACCATTGACTTACAATAGCCCAATAGTCGCCAAATTCAGGTTCTGTCTTGCGCAGCTCATTGAGATCTATGCGAAGCCCGGCCACTCCGACAAGTTTGTCTAGGCTGTGCGTGTAGGTGTCGATAATCATTTGCTTGTCGGGAATTGCACCGGAAACAATGTGTTTCGCGACGCAAGCTTTGAGTCCAAGTTCTAACGCATATCCCGAAATATAATAGGCGTTAGAGAATCGTCCGGCTTGGAACAACAGATTCCCATCTTCAAGCTTTGCCTGGGCGAGCATTTTCAAATCATTGCCCGTGAGTGAGCTTTGCATTTACAAGCCATACAACGAAAATTGAACTGCTACAAAATAAACTTGCTCAAATCCGCATTCTTCGCCAGCCCGCTCACATGCTTTTGCACAAACGCCTGATCAATCAAAACCGTTTCCCCTGATCTGTCCGTCGCCGTAAAGCTCACATCATCCAACACACGCTCCATCACCGTCTGCAGCCGCCGCGCGCCGATATTCTCAACTGTTGAGTTGATCTCTGCTGCCACGCGCGCCAGTTCTTCCACGCCATCATCGGTCACATCCAGCGTGACACCCTCCGTCAACATCAGCGCCTTGTACTGCTTGATGATGCTGGCTTCGGGTTCTACCAGAATGCGCTGGAAGTCATCTTGTGTGAGGGCCTTCAACTCGACGCGGATGGGCAGGCGACCCTGTAGTTCCGGCAACAAATCCGACGGCTTGGCGATGTGAAAGGCACCGGATGCGATGAACAGGATGTGGTCGGTTTGCACCGGTCCGTGTTTGGTTGAAACCGTGGTGCCTTCAATCAAGGGCAATAAATCCCGTTGCACACCCTCACGCGACACGTCCCCGGCACGTCCCTCGCGGGCACAGATCTTGTCGATCTCGTCAAGGAAGACGATGCCGTTGTTCTCCACCGCGAAGATGGCTTCGGCGATGATTTTTTCCTGGTCGAGCAGCTTGTCGCTTTCCTCTGCCATCAGCAATTCATGGGCTTGTTCCACCGTCACGCGCCGCGTCTTGGTGCGGCCGCCAAAAGCCTTGCCCATCATCTCCGAGAGATTGATCACGGATGCAGACCCACCGGGCATGCCGGGAATATCAAAGGATGGCACGCCGGAGTCCGCGACCTGTATTTCGATTTCCTTGGCATTGAGCTCATTGCCGCGCAGCTTCTTGCGGAAACTTTCGCGCGTGGCTTCAGAGGCATTCGCCCCAACAAGCGCATCCAGCACCCGCGCCTCGGCATTCATTTCAGCCTGCGCTTCAACTTCCTTGGCGCGTGTGACTTTCACCATGCCAATGCCCGCTTCAAGCAAATCGCGCACGATCTGGTCCACATCGCGACCCACATAACCAACCTC
>JANNNG010000110.1:0-3412 GCA_031398425.1 Hyphomicrobiales bacterium
CACCATCTGCTCGTTCACCATGGTATGGTAGGTGATGTTCTTTTCGAACTGCTTGCGCTGGGCGGCATTCGGCAACTCGCCATAATACAGCAGATAGCAGATTTCGAGAAAGTCACCCCTCTCGGCCAACTGCTCGATCGGGTAGCCGCGATACAGCAACACGCCTTCATCACCATCAATGTAGGTGATCGACGAAAGGCAGGAAGCCGTGGACGTGAACGCCGGATCAAACGTGAAAGCTTTGGTCTGGGCGAAGAGTTTGCCGATATCAACAACATCAGGACCAATGGTGCCGGAATGCACGGGGAAGTCATAAGCCGTTCCGTCCAGCGTCAATGTCGCTTTCTTCGAGGTATCAGCCATGGTGGTCTCCCTTTTGAACTATGATATTGCAGCGCAACAAAAAGGTCAATGTGGCTGACCGATGAGTGTTATTTATAGTCGTGAATTACAACGGTACCAAGATGAGGTCTTTCCAGCGCGGCTTTCAGATCGTCAACCGGCGCACGAAGGCCGTGATTGATCTTGATCACAACGTCCTCTTGTCGAATGAGGTGCGCATTTATTGAGCCACTTCCGTCAGTGAAAATTTTGTGAAAGCACCAAACTGTTTCCGAAAAATCCAAAGCGTTGAGGACCCACGTTGGAACGGGCGGCAAAAACTGGAGCGATAACAACGCATCACCAGTTACAGCACGCAATACGGGTCTTAACCCGCCTTGCCCGTGCGCAGCATTTCGGCTGTTGTCGAATATAGTGGCACTATTACACGCAGCCACAGCTTGCGGCATAAGTGCCATGGCCCTTTTGTAGCGCGCGATGATGCGGTCAGCCGGAACATCATGACCGCCTTGCGCTACTCTTGACCAAACCCGTTCAACATTCAATTCGGGATCGGCCGTAGCAACAAAGAACAAGGTCACAAGATACCCCAGCGATTGGGCTCTGGCCATGAATTCGATTTTGCTCACATGCGACATTACAGTCTCAAACGAGAAATCATTGCCACTCTTCAAGCACCGTTCTCGGGCCGCATCGGCCAGCAACTGTCCTTCCCGCGCACCGGTATCGCCAATCAGTCCGAGATCATTGACGATGTCATCCGCGTTTATGTACTCACCAAGTTCAATGCCTTGTTCAAGCAAATGCGAAATAAGCGTGGATTTGCCGGAGCCATTGGGTCCGCCCACAACGGTAAGCGACTTCGATCTCAAGAGGCGGCCTTGCGAACAACCGGAGGCGCACGATGATCTCTTGCTTCACGAGTTGGATTTACATGCCCCCAGATCTCAGGTTCAAGCCCGGATAGCTCTACGCCCAGAGCCTCGGCTTTTGCGGCCGCGCTCTTAGCAGCTTCACTGCCAAGCAAAGCAAGTTCTTCAACAGACAATTCGCCAGGGCGCTTTTTCATGTGTTCGACCTAGCACAATCATGACGAAATCACCATAGGTCAGGGCACTACATCCCCAATCCGCCCTAGGCTTTCCTCCCGCCCGAGCACTTCCAGCACGTCGAAAATTCCCGGCGACGTCGACATTCCCGTCAATGCGGCCCGCAAGGGTTGGGCGAGTTTTCCCAGTTTCTGAGCCGTGGCGTCGGCATGGACTTTGACGGCGGCTTCAAGCGGTGCAACTGTCCAATTTTCTAAAGATTGCAACACAGGCAACAAGCTCGACAGTGCCGCCTTGCCTTCCGCGTTGAGCAGGGCTTTGGCTTTTTCGTCGAACACCAAGGGGCGCTGCGAGAAGAGATAGGCCGCTGACGTCTTGAGTTCCACCAGCGTCTTGGCTCTTTCTTTCAATCCCGGCATGGCCCGCAGCAGCTTGTTTTCCATCACATCGTCGATGCGCGCCAGCATCTCAGGGCCATCCGTGACATGCGGCAGGAAGGCGAGGAAGGCTGCAAGCAGTTCTGCATCATCACTTTGCCGGATATAGTGGCCATTCAGGTTTTCCAGCTTGGCAAAGTCGAAGCGGGCAGCGGACTTGCCAATGCCGTCCAGTGCAAACCAGTCCACCAGTTGGTCGGTGGAAAAGATTTCATCATCGCCATGGCTCCAGCCGAGGCGGGCGAGATAGTTGCGCAGGGCGGCTGGCAAGTAACCCATCTCCCGATAGGCTTCCACGCCGAGAGCGCCGTGGCGCTTTGAAAGTTTCGCCCCGTCAGGACCATGAATGAGCGGTACATGGGTCATCGATGGCACGGCCCACTCCATGGCGAGATAGATTTGTGTTTGCCGCGCCGCGTTGGTGAGGTGATCAACACCGCGAATGATGTGGGTGACACCCATGTCATGGTCGTCAATGACCACTGACAAGTTATAAGTCGGGTTGCCATCAGACCGCAGGATGATCAGGTCATCAAGGTCCTTGTTTGGAATGACTACGCGGCCCTGGGCATGATCGTTGATGACGGTTTCACCTTCTTGCGGAGTGCGAAAACGAATGACAGGGCTTGTTCCAACTGGTGCCGTAGCGGGATCACGATCACGCCAGGTGCCGTCGTAGCGGATCGGGCGCTTTTCAGCTTCGGCTTTGCCCCGCATGGCCTCAAGCTCTTCAGGAGTACAATAGCAATGATATGCCTTGCCACGCTTCAGCAATTCTTGCGCTACCTCACGATGACGTGGGGCGCGCTCAAATTGTGAAACCGCATCGTCGTCCCAGTTCAAACCCAGCCAGGTCAAACCATCGAGAATGGCATCCACGGCGCCCTGGGTGTAGCGTTCACGATCCGTGTCCTCGATGCGCAGCAGCATCTTGCCGTTCTGACCTTGTGCAAAGGCCCAGTTGAACAAGGCGGTTCGAGCTCCGCCGATGTGCAGATAGCCCGTGGGCGAGGGGGCAAAGCGCGTGATAACAGGCGATGACATTGACGCCGATTTCCTTTTAAGTCCGGAGTGGAAAGAAGCACGATGGCTGTTGTGGAGGCGGATAGCACATGGGTTAAGCCCGTCAAAGGGGGGCAACTGTTGCGGCTGACAGGCTGGGCAGAGGCCTTCGAGGTTGAAAGCCAGCGCCTCATGGTGTGGAGCCCGTTGCTGCTCGTCACTGGCATCTGGGGTTATTTTTCCCTCACGCGTGAACCTCCTGCAACACTTGCGTTGATCCTCGCAATCACCTGTTCAGGTTTGATTTTTTTGCCGCGGACGTCGCGCTCACTGAAAATTCTCGCCATTATGCTGCTTGGTTTTTCCGCAGCCCAACTGCGCACACTCTGGGTGGCGACGCCCTTGCTTGGAGCCTATTCCCCGCAACTGCAAATGACCGGACACGTGGTTGACGTTGACGTGCGCTCCAGACAGCGATTTTCACTGGTGCTCGAACTCACGCGTGCCGATGGTTTGCCTGAAAGTCAACGACCGTTGCGCGTCCTTATTCAAGTCACAGGCAAGCACGCAGTCCCTCGAGTG
>JANNNG010000120.1:0-2457 GCA_031398425.1 Hyphomicrobiales bacterium
GAAACCCACCGCCCGCATTTCAAATCCAAGCACGTGCCTTGCATTGACAACCCACACCAGAACAGCCGCGATCACTGCAACAACGAACCCCGCATGCAGCCGCTTGCCCTGCACCAGCTTCGGCAACTGCGCCTCGGCAATCACCTTTTTCGACTGCGGCCAGCCCATGCCCATTGGATCTTTGAGCCAGCCCTCCAGCAGCATGCTGACAAACAGCAGCACGATGAAATTCAAAAGCAGCGTCGTCACCACTTCATCAACACCAAACCGCGTTTTCAAAAACGTCGGCACTGAAAGTACGAGCGCCCCACCAATCATGGCCGCAAGCATCAAGACCGGGATCAACACCGGCGCAGGCAGCGGCAGCAACCCAGTGCCCAGCATCACCGTCATCACGGCACCAATGTAAAGCTGCGCCTCCGCCCCGATGTTCCAGAGCCTTGCTCGAAACGCAACGGCGGCAGCAAGCCCCGTGAAGATCAAAGGCGTGGCGCGGGTCAGGGTTTCAAGCAGCGCGAATTGCGTGCCGAATGCGCCCTTCAACATCAGGCCGAACACCTGGAACGGCGATGCACCCGACAGCATGACCAGAAGTCCGCAAATCACAGATGCGAAAACCAGCGCCACAACGGGAAATGCCACCAGGTGCCATTGCTGCGTAGTGTCCCGCGCTTCAAGCCGCATGTTTGAACCCCTGCCCCGCCATCATCAGGCCCAGCTGCTCGATGCTTACATCGGCCCTTGCAACAGGTGTCGAGAGATGACCCTGATACATCACACACACACGATCCGACAGCGCCAGCAATTCATCAAGGTCTTCCGAGATCAGCAACACGCCCGCACCACGGAGACGCGCTGCCAGCAACTGCTCATGCACATAGGCCACTGCCCCCACATCCAGCCCGCGCGTCGGCTGGTTTGCAAGCACCAGCTTCGGGGAATGGGCCATGACACGGCCCAAAATCAACTTCTGCATATTGCCGCCCGACAAAAGCCCGGCTCTCGCCGATGCACCTTGGCACTTCACGGCATAGGCTGTGATGATGTCTTCGGCAAAAGCCTGGGCCTTGTGCCAGTCAATGAAGCCGCGCCTGGAAAAGGCACCATCACGCAATCGCTCGGCAATCACATTTTCCATGATGGACATGTCCCCCACCACACCCTCGGCCTGGCGGTCTTCCGGGATACGGGCGATGCCCTGATCCACAATCATCCGTGGACTGACTTTTTTCTGTAGCCGATCATCGAGTGTCATGGCGCCGGAGAACAGGCGTTGCGTGCCCGAAATCACATCGGCCAGCAGGCTCTGGCCATTCCCGGACACGCCAGCCACGCCCACAATTTCCCTGCCATGCACAACAAGGTCAACAGCGCACAACCGCAAACCGCCGCGCGCTGCATTCACGCCTTGCAACTTCAGTATGGCCGCACCTCGCGACAGCGGTTCAGCCTTTGGCTTTGCCACCTCACGCCCCACCATCAGGCTCGCAAGGTCCTCCCGCGTGGCCCCCGTCACATCACGTTCGGCCACCTTTTTTCCACCGCGCAACACGGCGACACGATTGCATGCATGGAGAATTTCACCGAGCTTGTGAGAAATGAAAATGATCGACAGGCCTTTTGCCACAAAGCGTTTTAAAGTGTCGAACAAGGCTTCCGATTCCTGCGGTGTCAAAACCGCCGTCGGCTCATCCAGAATGAGAATGCGGGCATTGCGATAAAGTGCCTTCAGAATTTCAATGCGCTGCTTTTCCCCAACCGACAGCGAAGCGACAACCGCATCAGGATCAACCTTCAAACCATAGGCCTCACCCAACTCAAGAATGCGTGCCCGCGCCTTCGCCGTTGCACTGCTGAAGCGCCAGAGCGAAACCGTGCCGAGCACAATATTATCAAGCACAGTCAGGTTTTCAGCCAGCGTGAAATGCTGGTGCACCATGCCAATCCCCGCAGCCAGTGCAGCCTTCGGCTCACCCGGCGGCAAGACTTTACCAAACACTTCAATCACACCCGCGTCAGCCACATAGTGTCCGAACAGAATGTTCATCAGCGTCGTCTTGCCCGCCCCGTTTTCACCCAAAAGCCCAAGAATTTCACCCCGCCCAAGTGCAAGTGAAATTTCATCATTGGCCGTTAAGTTACCAAAACGCTTGCTAATTCCGGAAAGCCGGAGAACGGTCTCCCGCTCTCCGGTGGTCACCTCGCTCACGATGATTTGGGTTCGTTGTCGTCAATCGCCACAGCGAATGTGCCAGCCTTGATGGCCGCTTCCTTTTCCGCAACCTTCGCTTTCACCTCGGCAGAAACCTTGCCATCAAACGTGCCGAGCGGTGCCAGCGAACTGCCGCCCGCCTTCATGAACGAATACTGCCCGTAGTCATCGGCCTTGAAACTACCACCCTTGATCGCCGCAATCGCAGCATCAAGCGTCGGCACTCACGGTCGAGGCCGGTGCCG
>JANNNG010000126.1:0-13019 GCA_031398425.1 Hyphomicrobiales bacterium
GTTTTTCTGCCCGTTTTTTCAGTCTCAAGCACCTTTGCGGAAATAGTGGAACACGCCGAAATGCGGTGTGTCCACATCCTGGCCGCGCGCCAAGCGCCGCTCAAGATGCCATGCACGGCCCGCCGTCCAGATCGAGAGGGCTATGACCGGCAGCATTGCAATAGCGGCCATCACCATCATGGTCGTCTCTGATACGCCCACAAGCTTCGCCACAGCCCAGACCGAGGTCAAGGCAGCTGAACCCACAAGGCACAAGGTCATCAGCGTCACACCGATGGCGGCAAGTGCACAATTCAAAGAACTTGCCGCGCGGTCATGCTGGCGCGGCACATAGTCGGGGCGTCGAATTTCCTGTTCCATCGACGCCATATGCCCTTTGGCGGCTGATTTTGCAATCAGTCGCGTTAACGGCAATAGTTTCCACCGCGGCGGCGCTGCTGCAGATCGAGATGAATATGGTCCTTGTGATGCGAATCTGACCCCGGACCCAAAACCGTCTTGAACGGTCCACAAGCTTCAGCCCGCACCTGGCGCAAGAAAACCTTGGCATCTCTGCCACCAAACCAACCCTGCTCGACGATGACCTTGCGCCCGCTTTCAAGCGTAAAACCTGAAATGTCGATGGCGTTGCCCATGCCATGTTCGCTGAGCTTGCCTCCACGCTTGTTGTTGCGAGGGCGGCAGGAGAATGCGGCTGCCATATCTATGCCGACAACGCGCTCACCAAAGGCATCCTGGGCGGCGGGTTGAACCACTTTATCCAGCCAGTGCGCCGTGGTGTTGGCAACACCGCAGTTGGTCGTGGCGGCCTGGCTGAAGGATACACCTGCCAAGCTGCGGACCCGGTAGGCATTATGGACGAAACAACCGTTGCCCATGTCAATGTCCGATATTTTCTCTGTATCGCCAAGTCGTGATGGATCCGTCGCACAGGACGACGCAGGCGGCAAAAGCCCTTTGGTTTCAAAACGCTTGATTGGCGTGTCGTCGGAACAGGCGGCAAGCGCCAACACGGCAGCACAGAGCAAAAGCACAGATTTCAGACGCAACACCACACACTCTCCCACACGAGAGCATGACCATGCTGCATCAGAGTTAAGAAAATCTTGCCTAACCGTTCAGGGCCACGATCAACTTGTTGATGTCCCCGTTGCGCTTGTCGAGGTAGCTGGTGAAATCGCTGCGCTGGAAATTGGTGAGCCAGAAGCCCAGCACCTTGGCATCGCGTACCTTGTATTTTCCGCCTCTCCACTGCAGCCGCCAGGATACGGTATAGGTTTGCCCGGTCATCAGAAAGACTTTTGATTCAACAATCACGTCCTTGTTGGCATCGACCGTTGCCTGCCCCACCTCATATTTCGCCACCGTATAGTCGCGTGACTGCAAAGCGAAATAGCGCGCCATATAGGTCGCAACGCCGCGCTGATAGCGACCACGCTGGCCATTTTGCAGTTTACTCGAGTATTTGCCAAGCGCGTGGCTGGAAATGTCTGCAACATCTGCATGGCGTTGAACCACCCTCAAGAAAGCGGGAACCGTGCCTTGGCGATGGGCAGCCAGCAGTTCTTTGCCAACCTGCCGCATGTAAGACACGGATGGATGATCACCCGCAGCAATTGCTGGGGTAGTCAAGGCTCCGAGCAAGCCTGCCAAAATGGTGCGGCGTGAAATCATGATTCGCTATCGTCCGAGATGTTTTTTCGGGGCGTTACGGTTAACAGACGCTTAACACAACACACAGACCAGCAAGAATTTACCAAGTTTCTGCCTCGGCGAGAAAGGCGTAGAGCCCTTTGAAGTCACCTTTTGATCTTTTGAGTTCGCGCGAAAAAGCATCGCGCATGGCCACGGACAGGCGCACACCCAACAGGCTGAGATCGACGACCTGAAAGCCATTGCCCTTGGGACTCAGGTACCAGACAACCTGTTCGCCGCTGAGTTTGCTTTTCACCACGGTGAAACTGCCCTGCTGCACGACCGTATCCACAACCATGCCGCCGCCCTTGAACTTGTCTATGTAATAGACAAACAGGGCCGCTGCATAGGTTGTGACAAGATCGTTGAACTTGTCCTTGTCACCTGGTGGCAACTTGTTACGAAAGGTGCCGAGTGCAGAACCTGAAATGGTACGCAGATTGACGTGTCTGCTGAGCAAATTGATGAATTTTGTTCGCAAGGCCTTGCCCCGTGTTGCTCCATTGGCAAGTGTCAGCACATCCTTGCCGATGGCTTGGACATATGTTTTGGCATCAGTTGCTGCTGAAGCGGGCCCCGGCGTTGCGGCAAGCGAAAGAATTGTACCGAAGATAAAAAAGCGCCTGTTGATCACACTACACCTGTTAGACTTGAACTACTGCCGTTAAGCCCCGCGCTTGCGCTGCCTTATACTCCAGATCATTGGGGGGCTGACAAGCTGTTTTCTCAACATTCGTCAAAAACGACAAATTCCGGCGATAATACGAAATTGTTGCCAAGCATATAAAGATATGTTTATGTAGTTTCATGGATGAACTGCTTTCAAGTCTCAAAGCCGCAGCCGAAGCCACGCGGATCAGAATCATGTTTATCCTCTCGCACGGGGAATTGAACGTCTCCGAGTTGACCTATGTTCTCGGCCAAAGCCAACCCCGCGTGAGCAGACATCTGAAACTGATGGCCGAGGCTGGACTGTTGACGCGGCATAAAGAAGGTAACTGGGTGTTGTTCCGGTTGCGCGGAGAAGGCTTGGGCGGGGCGCTGGCTCGAGCGCTGGTCGACATGTTGTCGATCAAAAATTCTTTATTGTCAGGCGATGTTGCACGGCTCGAAGAGGTCAAACGCCAACGTGATGAACGGGCTTCGGCTTATTTCAGTGCCAATGCGGCGTCCTGGTCGGAATTGCGTTCGCTGCATGTTGACGAAAACAGTGTTGAACAAGCCATGCGCTCCCTGGTGGGAACTGATCGACTGGGAACTGTGGTCGACCTCGGTACAGGCACAGGCAGCGTTCTCGAACTTTTTGCGGCCCAGGCCAAACATCTCTACGGCATTGACAGCAGCCGCGACATGCTGGCCATTGCGCGGGCCAGCATGGAAAAGCGTGGACTTAAAAACGCGGAGCTGCGGCAGTCAGATGTCTACGCCCTGCCCCTTGCCGATGCCTCGGCAGATCTTGTGACCATCCATCAGGTGCTGCATTTTCTCGACGAGCCTCAAAAAGCCCTGTTCGAAGCACGTCGTATTCTGAAGCCGGATGGCAAATTGCTGGTTGTGGATTTTGCACCCCATGATCTGGAAGAATTGCGCGATGAGCATGCCCATCGCAGGCTAGGCGTTTCAGCCGAACAAATGGTCGCATGGTTGGGCCGGGCCAATCTCGTTCTGGAAAAGCATGACGTGCTGGACCCACTGTGGCTGAAAGACCGCAAGGGCCTGACGGTTTCCATCTGGTTGGCCAGACCCGCTCCACAGCCAATATTGCATCCCGCTAAAGCTAAGGTTCTGACATGAGTGACAATCTGCGCGTATCCTTCGAATTTTTTCCACCGAAAGGTGGTGATGCCGAAATTCCGTTCTGGACGGCTGTCAAAAAACTTGAACAGATTGAGCCTGACTTTGTGTCTGTCACCTATGGCGCAGGCGGGACCACGCAGGACCGCACACTTGCCACATTGGCCAAGCTTGCATGTGATACCAGCCTGAAACCAGCAGGCCACCTGACCTGTGTCGGCAAGACCAAGGCTGAGGTCGACGATGTTGTGCGGGCCTATCGAGCAGCAGGCGTCAATCACGTGCTGGCCCTGCGCGGAGACCCGCCGGCAGGTGTTGGCACCCGCTTCACCCCGCATCCCGACGGTTATCAGAACGCCGCTGATCTGGTGCGGGGCATTCGCGACATTGGTGACTTTGAAATCTCAGTTTCTGCCTATCCGGAACGGCACCCAGAATCGGTTTCGATTGAAGAAGACCTCGCCTTCATGGCAGACAAGGCGGAGAATGGGGCGACGCGCGCCATATCGCAATTCTTCTTTCACAACGCTTTTTTCCTGAGACTGCGGGACCGAATCGCCGCGCGTGGCATCAAGATCAATTTGCTGCCCGGCATTCTGCCGATCACCAACTTCGCCAAGGTCAAAGAGTTTGCAACCAAGTGTGGCGCATTCATACCGCCGGAGCTGGAGCGGCGATTTGCAGGTCTCGACAAGGACCCTGAGACACGCAACCTTGTCTCAGCCATGGTTGCTGCCGAACAGGTGCATGCCCTGCAGCGCGAGGGCGTGGCGGATTTTCACTTCTATACCTTGAACCGCAGCGAGTTGGTTTATCCGATTTGCCGCGTGCTGGGTCTGGGAAGTCCCACCGATGAGCGGGTTGCCGAACAGGCAGCATAGCCTCAGCCTTCATGCGACTGTGATATCAGATGGGTAAATGACCTCCAGTTTGAAACCGCCTGCAATGCTCTTATGCAGCGCCAATCTGGACTGGACACTGATTCTCTGTGAAACCTTCATTGCAATCTGCGGGTACGCCCTCCAGCATGCGGTTTACCTATTCCACTCTGGATCAACCCTTGCTTCAGCGCCTGGTGATTCAGGCCATTGAATGGCTGGGCGGGCAGCGTAAACTCAAACGGTTGTATGACCGGCATGTTGAAAATATGCTGCACGGTGAAAGTTTTTTTGACTCGGCCATGCGGCTGTTGAATATCAACGTGAACTATGACGATGCAGCACTCGCCGCGATACCGAAAAACGGGCCTGTGATTTTCATTTCAAATCACCCCTATGGTGTTCTTGATGGAATCACGTTGACGTGGCTGGCGCTGAAAGCCCGGCCAGACACCAAGGTTCTGGCCAATGATGTGCTGTGCCAGTCGCCGGAAGCAGCACAGAATCTTCTGCCCGTTGCGTTTGCGCCAACACGGGAAGCGCAGGAAACCAACATGCGGTCGCGGCTTTCTGCACAGAACTGGCTAAAGCAAGGTCATGCCATTGGAATTTTTCCAGGTGGCGGGGTTTCAACAACCGAAAAGCCCCTCCACGCACAGGCGGTGGATTTGCCCTGGGCGCCATTTACCGCGAAACTCGTCCGGCAGTCGGGGGCCACAGTTGTGCCTGTGTTTTTCAGCGGGCAGAATTCGCGTCTGTTCCAGATCGCCAGCCATGTCAGCCTGACCTTGCGGCTTTCTCTGGTGTTCCGTGAAACAGCCAGGCGCATTGGTACTGATCTTGGCGTGCGCATCGGAAAGCCTATCCCGTTCGCGGATATCGCGCACTTGTCGCAGCGTGAGGATCTCATTCTTGAACTGCGCAAACGCACCTTTGGCTTGGCAAGGCCAGAAGACGTCCAGGGCGATCGCCATAATCTGCATTTGCGCCAAGCGCGTATAAAAGGATCGAAGCCTCGGCCTTGCGCTGAGGCGTGAAAGACTTGCCTGGGCATTGCAATCGGTGCACACTGTTGTGGGGCTGAAGGAGACGTCGATGATTTCAAAACCCCTCATGATGGCGGCCGTCTTGGCGGTCATTGCGTCCACAGAAGCCGGGGCTGCCTGCCCCGCCGAGGGCCTGGTGATGGGTGCGGGCAAAGCCTTTGCCTCCGCTTCGCGATCGGGCTCAGCATCTGCCTTTCTGAATGCGGCATCGCGTTATGCTGATACCAGAGGCATCGCACTTTCTGCACTTGGACCACACCGCAAGAAGCTGACCAAGGCCCAGGAGGGCGAATATGTGCGGCTGGCACAGCGCTTCATGGGTCAGTTCATGTCCAAGTACTCCGGGCGCTTCAACACAGCGGGCATGAAAATTACCACCTGCAGCGGCAACTTGGTGACTGCAACCGCAAATGGCGGAAAGAAAGTGATGTTCAGGGTCGGCGGCGGTCGGGTGCAGGACGTCAATGTGTCCTCCGTATGGCTGGCCGGGCAGATGCGATCCACCTTTGTGGGCGTGCTCAACCGAAATAACGGCGATATTGGTGCCCTGATGGAATACCTTCGGGGGTAGTTGCCTCGCTGCCACACATGGCCGCCTACATGGCCGCCTGGTGAAATTATATGTTGGCCTTTCGGAAAAAACATGCGATTGTTGAGTCTGGACGGAATTTTGGTAACCAGAGTGACTGGGGAGAGACCTATGATTGTCAGACTTCTGACTGTAATTTCGTTGCCTGTTTTGTTGAGCAGTGCGTCATTCGCAGCTGAGCCGGTGGGTGCCTATCTCGAAGCAATATCAGGCAAAGTACTCGTGAATCAGGGCAAAGGTTTCTCTGTCGGACAGGGAAATGTGACACTGAAGTCGGGCACGAAAGTCATGGTTGGGGAGAACAGCGGCGCTGTTCTGGTTTACCCCGCCACCGAATCAAATGCAGGCTGCCAGATTGAGCTGAAGCCAACATCGGTTACCCGTGTGACCGGAGCGGAAATGTGCGATACCCAACTTGGGGAAACACAGGGCCTTGCTGGAGACGTTGTCATTACCCCAACCGCAGCGGAAAGTGGAATTCCACCAGTTCTTGTGGGGGTGGGTTTCTTTGCGATTGCGGCTGGCGCATTCGCGTACTCCTTGTCTGAGAACGACGACGATCCAATCAGCCCTTGATTTTAATCTTCGGATGAATTGACCATGCCCGATTGCCTTGCAATCGGGCATAAATTTTTGCCATGATCAATTTGCATGAAAGTTGGCTGGCCCGACTGCAAGCGGAATTTGACCAACCCTATATGGCTGGTCTCAAGGCTTTTCTTGCGGCTGAAAAAGCTGCAGGGAAAGTGATCTACCCCAAGGGGCGCGAATGGTTTCACGCGCTTGATGCAACACCGCTGGACCGGGTGTGCGTTGTGATCCTGGGCCAGGACCCCTACCACGGCGAGGGGCAGGCCCACGGTTTGTGTTTTTCAGTGCGTGAGGGCTTGCGCCCGCCGCCTTCGCTTTTGAACATCTACAAGGAAATGCAGTCGGACCTCGGCTTTGCGCCGCCGAATCACGGCAGTCTTCAAACCTGGGCGAAACAGGGCGTTTTGCTTTTGAACTCGGTTCTGACGGTGGAAGCCAACCGGGCAGCTTCGCACGCGGGAAAAGGTTGGGAAACATTCACCGATGCCGTGATTCGCGAAGTCAACGCCGTGGACCACCCGGTGGTCTTCATTCTCTGGGGAAGTTATGCGCAGAAGAAGGCTGCTTTTGTGGACGCGACGCGACATTGCGTGATCAAGTCCGTGCACCCGTCGCCGCTTTCTGCTCACAATGGTTTTTTCGGTTCAAGACCGTTTTCCCGCGCCAATGAATTTCTGAAAGCAAAGGGAATGCCAGCAGTTGACTGGCAACTTCCTGACTTGTGAATTGAGTGCTTCACGGCGCGTCAGGTTTGAGAACACCCGTCACACATGATCAAGCGCTTTGATCAGACGAAGCCAGCACCCGCAAGGCCTTGGGCCTGATCTCAATGTGGACTGGATTTTTCAACAACACAATCTCGCCGTCAATGGAGCTGAGCAAAGCCTTGCGCTTCTTCTTGACAGGCGACAGACGGCGGGGTCTTCGTTTGATGGTCAGTGATGTAGCTTCGTGCTGTTCGATATGCGTATCGGGCAAGGGTAGACGCAAGAGATAGGCCGAGCCCAGCCGCATGAGGCTGCGGATTGACAGATCGTTCAAAACGTAAATGCCGAGTATGCCATCGTCGAGTTTTTCTGGAAGCGATGAGTCGTGCCTGGCACCCAGCTTGTTGTTGCTGATCACGACCATCGGCGAGGTCACGCGCACATGCTTGTTGCCAGCAAGAACGTTGACCCGCACCGGGCGCGGCGCCATGGCCAGCGTGAGAAGGGCACGGGCACCAGAAAGCATCTTGGTGATACGATTGCGATAGCCCATGCGTTCTCTCAGCCGGGCCAGGCGCGGCTGCACGCCGAACGACACTTGATGCAAAAACAATTTGTCATTGGCCACGCCGACATCAACGGCTTTGATTGTCGCGTGTTTCAACTGCTGCAACGCCTCCTCCAGCACAGGGCTGAAGCCGAGAGCCCGCACGAACAGGTTCATGGTGCCAAGCGGGAGAGCACCGAGGATGGCGTTGTGCTGCATCACCAACTCCGCAGCACTGGAAATGGTTCCATCCCCGCCACCGGCGATGATGACATCAACCTTGTGTGATTCGAGGGCCTTCTCGATATGCGGCAACACATCGCCATCGGCGAGCGTGATCGTCAGCGGCTTGAACGTATCCGCCAAGGCAGCCTGCACCAGATCACGCACAACCTCAGGACCACGCGTTCGCACGGTGCCCGAGCGGCGGTTGATGACCACCAAGCAGGAGAGACGTTTGGGTGCGGGTGCGCGTTTGGCCATTGTCCCGTGATATGGGTTTGCCATACGCGGAGTTCAATTACTGAGATCGGCTGCCAATCGCTGCTTCATGGTGAGACGAGGGTGCCCCTTTGAGACGTTGCAAGGGGGCATTGGACATCTTCTTTCCCGTCTGCGGTAGTTTTTACAGGGGCGGATGGAGAAGTTACCGAAGGGGGACGGGTTGGCGCGGATTGAACCACTGTGACACGTGACTCGTTTATATAACTCCTCCCCGCCACGAAGTACTCCCCCCGGCCCAAAGAGGCCAATGGAGGAAGGCTCACAAACTATCGCACAATCTCATTGCGCGCGGCCTGCGCCAGAAAGGCCGAGCGGGTCAGTCTGTGGCGCTTGGCGGCTGCGTCGATGGCTTTCAGCATGCCGCGTTCGAGTGGAAATGTAATGTAGTTCTTGCAATGCTTAAATTCGAATTTGACCCCTTGGACCAATTGGTGTGGTTTGATGAGTACATCAAACCGTGTTAGCCCAGCAGAATGGAAAAACGGCGACTACGCGATCCGATACACGGTCTAATTGTATTCGACCTCGACGAGGCAGATAGCTTCGACAGGATCGCGTGGCAAATTATCAATTCAAAAGAATTGCAACGACTTCGCAGAATCAAGCAGCTCGGATTTTCGGAGCTTGTATTCCCAGGCGCAACCCATTCGAGATTTGCGCATTCCGTTGGTGTTTTCAACAACGCCCGTCAATTGATGAAAGTATTGAAAAGGGAAACGGGAGAAATAGACCGAGAACGCGAGAAAGTAATTCTCGCTGCAGCGCTTTTGCATGATATTGGGCACGGGCCTTTCAGTCATGCATTTGAAAACGCAAGAGAGGCTGTTGCCCTTCAAAGAGGCAACGGGCCAATTAAGAACCATGAGGTTTTTTCTGCCGCACTTATTCGTTCTCCCGACGGCAGCATTTCAAGGATACTTGGAACCGACTTGGCCAATCAAGTCGCACTTTTGATTGAGTCCGACGATCCAATCGACATGTATCACGCCGTTATTTCAAGTTCATTTGACGCAGATCGCTTGGACTACGTAATGAGAGATCGCTACATGACGGGCGTCGGGGCTGGTGCGATTGACCGAGACTGGCTTGTGGACAATCTCACGACTCAAACTGTTGTGGTTCAACAAGACGATGAACCGCGGGATATTCAAACCTTTGTTTTCAAGTTGAAAGGACGGCAAGCAGCAGAAGATTTTCTGTTGGCGAGATATCGTCTTTATTCTCAGGTGTATCTTCATAAAACAACCCGAGGGTTTGAACAGCTTGCGACGGCACTGTTCAAATACGCAGGAAATGAAGCGGCGAACCCGACGACGCTTGGTGTTCGAGCGGATCATCCATTACTTGAATTTTTACGCACTCCTGAGTTTGATGCCGACCCCGGCCTTGATGGCCGACGGTTACGCTTGTTCATGAGATTGGATGACATGTCGATTTGGTCGTTTATAGAACAAGTCAGCCACGGAGATGACCCGTACGCATGTCAACTGGCTTCTAAGTTGATGTGGCGGGAGCCTTTGAAGGTTATCGATATATCAGCTGAGTTGGGACATGACAGAGAAGTATTGCTGAATGCAGAGGCGAGACTTGACGCCTACATCAAAGATCAACACGGTTCGACTGTGTTCAAAGACCGCGCGCCATTAAATCTTTATTCACGAATCGGCGGCGAAATGACTAAGGAACATAAAAAGGTACGCGTGCTGGATGGTTCAGGTAAGGCTCGCGAAATTACATGGTTTGGCGAGACCATCATAAGTGAACGATTGACACAAAAAGATGTGTTAGTAAGATACTTCTTCTTCACGGAGGAAGAGCGTTCAAAAGCCAGAAAGGTGATGCGGGGAGGATAACATGTCGAATGCGACAATTGCACAGGTGCTGGCAGCGGCAAACGGAGAGATTGTAGGACGTGTTCGATTGCAGAAGATCGTCTATTTGCTTGAGCAACTTGGGCTTAATTCGGGATACAGCTTCACCTATCACCATTATGGGCCGTATTCAGAAGATGTTTCTATCGCGTCACAAAGAGAAGAATTTTTGGACAAAACTATTTTGGAATCTGTAAGTACCTCAAGCCATGGAGGAACTTACAGTGTATTCAAATTGGTACGCGATTTAACGCCGGTATCTGTTGGGTCGCTAAGAATCGACAGAGCGCGTGAGCTAACGTCCAAAATGAAGGGAGTTAATTCAGTTGTTTTGGAATTAGCAGCAACAATTCATTGGCTAAAAGAAAAAGAGCGTATTTCCAATTGGAAAAGGGAACTTTCCAGCAGGAAGCCAAGCAAAGCGTCTCAGTCAAATGTTGAGCAAGCGGAAGCTCTGCTGAGCAGCTTGGGACTGGCCGCCTAGCACGTCACCGCTCAAACTTCTTATACTTGATCCGGTGCGGGTTGACCGCATCTTCGCCCAGTCTGCGCTTCTTGTCTTCCTCGTAGTCCTGAAAATTCCCTTCGAACCATTCGACGTGGCTGTCGCCTTCGAAAGCCAGGATGTGGGTGGCGAGGCGGTCCAGGAACATGCGGTCGTGGCTGATTACTACGGCGCAGCCGGCGAAGTCTTCCAGCGCTTCTTCGAGGGCGGCGAGGGTTTCGGTGTCGAGGTCGTTTGTCGGTTCGTCCAGCAGCAAGACGTTCGCGCCACTTTTCAGCATCTTTGCCAAGTGCACGCGGTTGCGTTGTCCGCCTGACAAGGTGCCGACTTTTTGTTGCTGGTCGCCGCCTTTGAAGTTGAAGGCTCCGACGTAGGCTCGAGAGTTCATTTCGCGCTTGCCAAGTGTAACGAGATCGTTGCCGCCGGAAATTTCTTGCCAGACTGTGGCGTTGGGGTCGAGGTCGTCTCTGGATTGATCGACGTAGCCGAGTGTGACGGAAGGGCCGACCACGATTGAACCCTTGTCTGGTTTCTCCTGGCCGGTGATCATGCGGAACAGCGTGGATTTACCGGCACCGTTGGGACCGATGATGCCGACGATGCCGCCGGGTGGAAGTTGGAAATTCAGATCATCGATGAGCAGGCGGTCACCATAGGCCTTTGACAATCCTTCGACATTGATCACCGTCTCACCCAGACGTTCGCCCGGCGGAATGATGATCTGGGCGGAATGGGATAGCGTGCGGGCTTCGTTGATCTTGAGCAATTCGTCATAGGCCTTGATACGGGCCTTGCTCTTCGCCTGACGCGCCGTCGGGGATTTGCCGATCCACTCGGCTTCGCGCTCCAGCACCTTCTGGCGAGCGGCGTCTTCACGGTTCTCTTGTGCAAAGCGCTTGGCCTTCTGTCCGAGATAGGCGGAGTAATTGCCTTCGTAGGGAATGCCCCTGCCCCGGTCGAGTTCCAGAATCCATCCCGTCACATTGTCGAGAAAGTAACGGTCGTGGGTGACGATGAGCATGGCACCGGGATAATCGTGCAGGTGATGTTCGAGCCAGTTCACGGACTCGGCGTCCAGATGGTTTGTGGGTTCGTCGAGCAGGATGAGATCGGGCTTTGCCAGCAGCAGGCGCGTTAAGGCGATGCGGCGCTTTTCACCGCCTGAGAGTTTCTCGATGTCGGCATCACCCGGTGGGCAGCGCAGGGCATCCATGGCTTGCTCCACCTGGGCGTCGAGGTCCCAGAGGTTCTGTGAGTCGATGATGTCCTGGATCTTGCCGGCCTTCTCTGCGTTCTCATCGTTATAGTCGGCCATGAGCGCGTTGTATTCGTCGAGATAGGCTTTCTTTGCTGCCACACCTTCCATGACATTTTCGAGAACAGACTTTGACGCGTCGAGCTGCGGTTCCTGTTCGAGATAGCCGCAGGTGGCGTTGTCAGCGAGCCAAGCTTCGCCATTCCATTCCTTGTCAAGGCCGGCCATGATCTTGAGCAGCGTGGACTTTCCGGAGCCGTTGGGGCCGAGAACGCCGATCTTTGCATCGGGGTAGAAACTCAGATGCACATTGTCGAGCACCTTCTTGCCGCCCGCATAAGTCTTCGAGAGGCCTTGCATGTGATAGATGAACTGGCGTGCCATAGAGGGACTTTGGTCCTGCAATTGATTGTTGTGCAGGGCTTCTAGTGGGTGGTTTCACCCAAGTAAATCTCTTTGAAGGACGGGCAGGCCCCCGGGCGCTGCGCCGTCATTTCATCGAGCATTATTTTGTTACATCATCTCGGGAAGCAATCCCGTTTTGACACAACGTGTTAAGAGGCTGTGGCAACCCGCGCCAGATTTTCCGACGCATCCTTGAGCACGCGGCTGATGTTCAACTGGGCGTCGCGCTGACTTGCAGTGACGGCGGTTTCCAGATTGTCGCTGATGCCTTCAAGATCAACGCGGAGCTTGCCGGTTTCAGCATCGACGAGGCTCTTGGTGCGCACGGCTTGTGCTTCGAGTTTCTGGTCGGCAACGGCCTTGGCGTCCTGCACCAGCGAAAGTGCTTCCTTGCGGGCAGCGGTGATGTCGTCACGGATCGACGCCACAACCTTCTTGCTTTCGTTACTCATGTTGTCGGTCAGGGCCTGAAATTCGGCCTTGAACACGTTGAGCTGATCAAGGCTGCTCTGCTTCAAGGCCACTTCCAATTCAGAATTGCGCTTCTGAATATCGCGCATAACACCGCGCAATTCAGCTTCGCGTTCCTCGAAAATCTTCATCAGTTCTTCGAGGCGTGCTTCATTGAGCTG
>JANNNG010000146.1:0-14692 GCA_031398425.1 Hyphomicrobiales bacterium
GACCTCCAAGGCGCCCTCCGGCGATGCTGCTGCGCTACGCATTCGCTCCGCGCATCGCTCTCCGGGCGCTCCCTCAACCAACCTTGATAGTGGGTCAATATTGGATGCCGATACCGGGTCAATGTTCAATGCTTATTGACACTTGCCTGCCCGGCGCGGTCCTACAATCAGGACCACCGGGGTATCCGAAAGGGCTTGTTTCGCCCGCCGCTCTACAAACCGCTCAAACATGCCTTCCCCGAATCTCGGACAATCGGAACTATTGATCCCGGCTAATTGGAAGTCAAGGACCCGCTATTTGGAAGCCGAAATCCCGCGCATGGACGCTGGCGATGACCATTCCATGAGGTTCATTTCGCTACTGAAAATTGCCAATAGCCGAACATTACCTTGATTGCCGGATCAACGTTGAAGAATGTTTGAGGTCTGGATTTCATGTTTAACTTTAAGTGGACTGTTTTTGCGGTCCCCAGCAAGCTGGGTCCGCGCTCTATTTTGCTGCGCTCAACCGAGCCTGACGTTGTCAGTCTCGGCCCTGCGGGTAACGATCGCTTCCGCGAGACGCAATGCGGCCGATGGCGCATAGTGTTGGCAATGTCAGGTGACGATATGCGCTTGGTTTCCGCATGGGTCACCGTGTCGACGTAACTATCATCGACATAGACAAGACACAAAATTCCGTCGACTTTGTTCTGCGGCGGCCATCGCTGCGCGATGACATTTTTGAAGAGCTCTGAACCCATTCGCGGGGTGGGCGGCGCTCCCTACTAGGCCCCAACAGATTGAAGTTACGTGTTTCTGCACTCGCTCTATGACTTTGCCTCATTTCGTATTCGCCCAAGTAGGATTCGGATGTGGTGCAGCGACGTCCTTCGCGGCCTGCAAACGCTGCATGAGGGACTTGGCCAAAGTCAGCAGCTTGCCAAGGAACGTACAGATTTTGCCATAGGCGACGAATGCCGGGTCATCAGCGAGTTGGCGTTCGATTTCTTCCATGCTGGGCTTTGCACCAAAAATCTGGCCTTGGCTAAGGCTGACGATTGAGAGTGGGGTTGTCATGGTAGGTCTCCTCAGGTTTGATTGTATGAGGGTCACCATCTGCCCTTTTGCCATTTGGGTCTTTGTGCAGCGGCCAAAGAGTTCCAAAAACTTCCAAAAAGTCCGTTATTCCTCAGGCAACCCCGCCTGCCGCAAGCCTTCGATCAACACATCGATCCGGTGTGGATCAAGAGAGTTCTGCCCCCGCCTTATGCGCGACAGGTTGATGCCGGGCGAGATTTTCTCCAGGGCAGCAAGGTATTTCTGCGCCTCGTGCATGCGGCCAAGATAGGCATTGGCGGCGATCAGCATCCAGTGCGTCGCGTCATAGCTCGCATTGATAGCTTGCGAACGCATCGCCCAGTCCAAGGCGTCTTCGTACTGTCCTTGCGCTATGCGGATATGAGCCATGCCCGTCAATTGCCAATGGGTGCCAAACCCGTTCGGCTCAAGCCGCAAGGCCCGTTGAAGATATTCGGCGGCCTCAGCGAGATCGCCGGCAATCAGAGACCCAACTCCCGCCGTCGTGAGTATTCCGGCGCTATTCGGGTTTTCACTGGCCGCCATGCGCACCAAGGCAAGCCCTGTTTCATATTCTCGCGCGATATGAAGCAGCACGAAACCACAATAAGCCACCACCGTGGGGTCTTCACGGGTGAGTGCAAGCGCTGCCCGCGCAAGTACAATGGCCCGCACGGCATCGCTCTCGTCTGCCCCATCAAATTGCATGACAACCCGCAACAGATATGCTTCGGCAGCCATTGCAAGGCCGGGCGCGAAATAAGGATCAAGGCCAACCACTCGTTCCAGAAGCGCAATCGCCCGGGCATTGGCCTCGGGCCGGGACACAAACACATCTGGCAAGGCCCGCAGATACAGATCATAGGCGTCGAGACTTTCGGGCCGTTCGCGGCGGGAGCGCTCGATTTCCGCCCTCTGGATTTTCGGCTCCACAAGCGCGACAACGCTCTCGGTGATGCGGTCCTGCATGTCAAAAATGTCTTCGACCGCGCCGTCAAAATTCTGCGCCCACAGATGTGCGCCAGTTTCGCCGTCCACAAGCTGCGCGCTGATGCGAAGTTTCGGTCCAGCCCGCCGAACGCTGCCCTCGAGCACATAACGCACCCCAAGCTCCGTCGCCACCTGCCGCACATTGACGGCGCGACCCTTGTAGACGAAGGAGGAGTTGCGGGCGATGACGGCGAAAGATTTGAAGCGACTGAGGGCCGTGATGATGTCTTCGACAACGCCGTCAGCAAAGTAGTCCTCCTCAGGATCGCCGCTCAGGTTCTCGAATGGAAGCACTGCGAGAGAAGGTAGAATAGCAATCGCGGCCCGCACTGGCAGCGGTGTGGCTTGTTGCAACAAACGGTAACCTACGCGCGGCACAGTCACGATCCAGTCATTACCATCAGGCATCGGGCCCAGCGTCTTGCGAAGGGCTGCCATCTGCACCGTGAGATTGCCCTCCTCAACAATCTGGCCAGGCCATGCCGCCTCGGAAAGAGCAGCCTTGCTGACGGGTTGCCCTCGGTGTTCTATGAGGGAGCGCAGAAGTGCTATGGCCCGGTGACTGACGGCAAGGCGCACGCCATCACGCGACAGGAGACCCAGTTCCGTGTCGAACGTGATGTGCCCAAATGAGACCGCGCTGGCGCCCATAGGAACAATATAGGTAGTAAGCATTCCCTTGCCTACTGAGAATCATTCAGGCTTCAATCCAACTGCGGCACTGGTTTGGCCTCGACTGCGGTCGCGCGTTTTTCGGCTTCGGTCCGTTGATCAGTGGTGAGTTGCTTCATCACGCCATCAAGCGTGTGATCTGGCCACCCACCATTTTCCGAGAGGATATTCCGCATCGCCGCATCAAACAGTCACACCAATCTCCAGACTGCGTTCCACGCCTTGGCCGAGAATGGCCGCAGTTGGCCCATTGCGGTCAATTGGAAGTTCGCACTTTTTGTCTGTTATTGCTTTGAGTGCAGACACAAAATTAGCAACGTCGCTGACTCATAGTTGAAACTCAAATTGACTGATTGTCGCTTTGCAGTGTCAGTTGCCCGGATTCCAGATCACAGCGCAGTGGTTTTCTTCGTGGGATCCAGCTTCTCGATCTAAATTGAGATAGAGTTTCTTGGGGCCAAACTCAGGAGCGACAGCTGAAAGATGCACTTATTGCTGGCTGGATGTTTCACCCGTCTTGGACTATCCCACACCGATGTCGCTGCCTTGAGCCAAAGCCTAAGTGACTTTGCTGCGAAAGTTATCCATACGAATTGACCTGCATTTTTCTCTTCCAAGATTGCTGAAAGTGCGCAGATAGCCCTTGTAACGACCATCATTTACTCTGCAGTCAAACCACTCACAACCATCTGATCATCCCTGACTTGCCTGTTGCTCGAAATCCATCCCCGGCTTTGCTTGCGATGACCTATGGCTATCCGTCCTCGCCCGAAACCCTCGTCCCCAAGTTTTTTCCCTGCCGCAAGATGCGGCTTCCGCGTGGAGGCTGTGCTTCAAAAAAACCTGTGTCTTCGGGTCCTCCACTCACGTTGCGGTCCTTCGGATTCAGTTGCTCTCTGGCGGTGCGGTGGATTGGATTTGAGATTGAACAGGCTTCGCATTTTCTGCTCGACACGGCGTCGGTCAGCATTCTGGGTTATGGGCATCAAAGTGCCACTGAACCCGCAATCATGCTGTGGAATGCGCGACCTGATGTAATGCCCGAGCCATAAACATGCCAGAAGCCGAACACCATGCACTTTCCAAACGGCTTAACGAGCGGTGCCTGTGCACAACGCTTGACCGCAAACTACTGGATGAAACCGTAAGCCTCGCCGTCAATGATCCGGCGTTCAATGTTGAGCAGCTTGAAAGTCGGCCAAACCTGCTCTCCAATGTTCTCGTTTTCCTATCCTCCGATGATATTGCACAGCTAATCCCCGACTGTACTTCCGGATTTTCCATTGAACCGCTTTTTCAATATCTCAATCAGAGCCAGCGTTACCGAAATTATGGCAGGGCCAAGGATGAGGCCAGCTGCGCCAAAGGCCAAGATGCCGCCGATTGCGCCAATGAAAGTTGGAACGGCGTGTAGTTTCAAGCGGTCACCGACCAACATGGGATACAGAATATTGTCGATAGTGGCGACAACGCCCACCCCCCAAGCGGTAAGAACTAGCGCCTTGCCCCAATCACCTTCGAGTGCGAGATAAATCGCAGCTGGCACCCATACGATAAAAGCGCCAAGCACTGGCACGATGGACAACATACCCATCACTGCACCCCACAGTATTGGCAATGGCAATCCCAACCACCAGAACATCAAGCCACTGAGGGTTCCCTGCACTGCTGCCACCACGAGTTTGCCGAATACTGTGGCATGTATGGTGTCGACAAAACGACTTAGAACATAACGTGTCTCTGTGCTGGTGAGTGAAGAAAGAGATTGCAATTTGCGAACGATCTTTTGCCTGTCGCGCAAGAAAAAGAACAACATGTAAAACGTCAAAACAAGGTTGAGGAACTGGTTGATCGAATTGAGTAGGACTGACGTTCCAACTGTCGTCAAGTATGAGGAAATGCTGCCTGCCGTTCCGGCGAGGTCGAGTTGCTGTTCTACCCACTTTACGGCGCTGGCTAAAATGTGCTGGCCAACGAGTACCTCCCTCCATTCTCCATTTCGAATTTGGGCTTCGATGTAAACCGCGCCTTTTGCGACTTCCTGAGCAAGTTGTTGAACAACCAAAACAACGGGAAAAACAACCAATACCAGAATTGCTGCAACTGAAATTCCTGTGGCGAGATTGGGATGCTTTATGCGTTTTTCAATGTTGTGATGCGCTTGGGAAAAAGTAACACTGAGCACAAGCGCCCAAGTGAGAGATGCCAGAAATGGCACTGTCAGAAGATAACAAAGGTACAAACCTATTCCGGTGACCGCAACCACGATGAGAAAGCGAACCTGATCGGCATTTGGCCAACTGTCTTCACGCTTTTGCAGAGGGTGATGTTTTGTGGGTGGAGGTTTATGTTCTGTCATGACCCTACAACTGTGCCAGCACGACGTTCTAGAATTTCGAGCGCGTCGTCAAGTCGACCAATGCCAGTCATCCCGCGTCCGCCTGTTGCAAAATCAATGGCGGCCGCCACTTTTGGTCCCATACTTCCTGCGGCAAAGTTATGGGCGTTCAAAGTGTTTGGCGTCACAACATCCAGTTTACGTTGTCGGGGCGTGCCCCAATCAAGATACACCCCGTCGACATCCGTCAGCAACAAGAGAGCGTTGGCATTGATTTCACGCGCAAGCAGTCCGCTTGCATGGTCTTTGTCGATCACGGCTTCAATACCGAGATGGTCTCCGTCTTTTGTTCGAATGACAGGTATGCCACCACCACCCGCACAAATTACGGTCACGCCACGCTTGATCAGAAGCCGGATGACCTCAATTTCCAGAATGCGCCTTGGGCGCGGCGAAGCAACGGCCCGCCTGTACTGCGCCCCGTCGGGCATCATGGCCCAACCGTATTTGGCTGTCATACTAGCAGCTTCTATCGCATCATAGACGGGGCCAATTGGCTTTGACAGCTTTTGAAACGCAGGGTCGGAGGCATCCACTTCGATTTGCGTCAGAAGGGCCGCAATCAGATTCTGCTTTGGCAATGCGTTGCCCAGCTCTTGGGCAATCAGATAGCCCAGCATACCGCTGGTCTCAGCACCCAGAATATCCGTGGGGCTGGCAAGAGCAGGATCATGCGCCATGTCTTGCAGCGCCATCAAACCAATTTGCGGGCCGTTGCCATGGGTCACCACAACTTCGTGGCCAGCCCCGATCACCTGCGCGATTGATTTTGCAGCGCGCCTCACACTTGTCCGTTGGTTGTCGGCCGTCATGGCTTCGCCGCGTTTTAGAATGGCGTTGCCGCCGAGTGCAATGACAACGCGCATGGTTCACTTCCCAATGGTGGCGACGAGAATGGCCTTGATGGTGTGCATCCGGTTTTCTGCCTGATCGAAAACGATGGAGGCAGAAGATTCAAAAACCTCGTCAGTGACCTCCATGGCATCAAGACCGAACTTGTCCTTGATCGCCTTGGCAACCTTGGTTTCCGCATTGTGGAAGGCGGGCAAGCAGTGCATGAATTTGACGCGCGGGTTGCCGGTCAATTTCATGACGGCGGCATTGATTTGATAGCCTTTCAAAAGCGCAATGCGCTCAGCCCATTTGGCTTCTGGTTCACCCATGGATACCCACACATCGGTGTAAAGAAAATCGCAGGCCTGAACACCTTCCTTGATGTCTTCCGTCAGGGTGACTTTTGCCCCGGACTGTAGCGCGGTGGTATTTGCATAATCAATGATGGCTTGATCGGGCCAACAGGCCTTGGGCGCGCACAACCGCACATCCATGCCCATTTTAGCACCGCCAATCAGCAGGGAGTCACCCATGTTGTTTCCAGCATCGCCCAGGAAGCAGAAGCTGATTTTCCGCAACGATTTTAGACTGTGCTCTTTCATCGTCAAGAGGTCAGCCAAGACTTGGGTGGGATGGAATTCATCGGTCAGGCCATTGTAAACTGGCACACCAGCATATTGCGCCAACACTTCAACGACGTCCTGACCAAAGCCGCGATATTCGATGGCATCGTAAAGGCGACCCAAGACACGGGACGTGTCCTTCATCGATTCTTTCTCGCCAATTTGTGTTCCACTGGGACCCAGATAGGTGACGTGAGCACCTTGGTCATAAGCTGCCACTTCAAACCCAACGCGTGTGCGTGTTGACGATTTCTCAAAGATCAAAGCAATGGTTTTACCTTTGAGCTTTTTCTTTTCGGTGCCAGCACGTTTTGCCGCTTTGAGTTCAGCCGATAGTTTCAAAAGAGATTTGATCTCACTACGGGTGAAGTCACGCAGGGTGAGGAAGCTTCGATTCTGGAGTTTACTTGGCATATCGATTTCCTTTCACGTTACGCATCGCGGGCAATGGGACATGTCATGCAATGGCTGCCGCCACGACCACGGCCAAGTTCGGCCCCGCGAATGGTGATGACTTCGACGCCGGCTTTACGCAGCAGCGTGTTGGTGTAAACATTGCGGTCGTAACCAATGACCACGCCGGGTTCGAGGGCAATCAGATTGTTGCCGTCATCCCACTGCTCGCGCTCTTGTTCAGCGGAGTTTCCACCTGTGGCGATGACGTGAAGCTGTTTGATATCGAGGCATTCGGCAACAAGTTCAAACAACGACTTTGACTCTTCGCGCACATCAACCGCATCGGGTTTTTCACCTGGGCGTAAGCTGTAACAGCGCAGTTGCTCAGCAGCTTCGACAAAGCTGGTGGCCACTTCGCGGTCGCACAGTGTGAACACCGTATCGAGATGCATTGAAGATCTTGCTTTTGGCATCTGGCAGGCAACAACGCGCGTTGCGGCATCTGCCTTGAAAAGTGCCCGCGCCAATTGCCCGACAGCCTGCGGTGACGACCGTTCGCCCATGCCAACAAAAACTACGCTATTTCCAATCGGCATGATGTCGCCGCCTTCAAGAGTGGCTGGACCAAAATCCTGCTCGGGATCACCCCACCACACTTTCAAATCGATGTTCGAGAAACGGGGATGGAACTTGTAGACTGCCGCCGTCAGCAGTGTTTCATCACGTCGTGCGGGCCAGTACATGGGGTTCAGTGTGACCCCGCCATAAATCCAGGCACTGGTGTCGCGCGTGAACATAAGGTTAGGCAGCGGTGGTGTGATGAAGCCGTGGGGACCCAGATAACGGCCAAACATGCCAGCGGTTCTGAACGGCAAATCGGCAACGGTAATGCCGCCGGTGAGAAATTCCGCCGTTTCACTTGGGGGCAATCCGGTGAGCCAGCTCTTCAGTTCGTCGCCCATGCCAATGCCGACATCGTTCTCGGTGAACTTTCGGTCGAGCAACCATGTCAGCGCTGTTGGATCGGCTAGAATATCACTCAGCAACTGGTGGATTTCGAGAACCTCAACACCGCGCTCCTGCATTTTTTCGACAAAATCATGATGATCATTTTTGGCCTGATGCACCCAGAACACATCATCGAAAAGAAGCTCATCACAGTTTGAGGGCGTCAGTCTTTGATGGGCCAGACCGGGGCGACAGGTAAGCACGGTCCGGAGCTTACCGACTTCGGAATGCGCGCCAAATGGAAGAGGAGTGGTCATGGGCTTGCTTTCAATTCTATGTTCACAAGGCGCTGATCGCGCCAGTCCACATCATGTACCCGGCAATGCCAGCTGCCAGCACGATGCCTGCGGCGATGGCAGCCTCAATTGCAGTGAACGCCTTTTCACCACGCGCGTTGCGGGCCCAGCCATAAATCAGAATTCCGGGTGCATAGAGTAGTGCACACATCAGGAGATAATTGGGCCCCGCGGCATAGATCAGCCACGCGCCGTAGAGCGTTGCGACAGCGCCGATCAACATGTCGCGCCCGCGACCATCACTTGCATCATAGTTTTCGCCCGTCATCGCGAGCTTGAAGGCATAGGCACCGGACAACACATAAGGCACCAGGATGGCAGTTGAGGCGATGAAGAACAGTGAGAGATAAGTCGAGTTTGCATAGAACGTAAGCAGCAGAAAAACCTGAACAGAAATATTTGTAATCCACAACGCGCCCGATGGCGAACCGTTGCGGTTTTCAGTTGCAAACACTTCTGGCATCATGCCTTCCTTGGCTGCGCGATAAGGAATTTCAGCCGCAAACAATGTCCAGCTCAAAAATGCTCCCGCAACCGAAATCACAAGCCCGATACGCACCAAAGCGGAGCCCCAAGGTCCGACGGCTTTCTCCAACACATTCGCCATCGATGCGGCCCCGGGAAGGGCTGCAAGTTCTGTCTGCGACATGACACCGAAGGAAAGCAGCGACACCAAGAGATAAACCACGAGTGCCGTGACAAAGCCAATGATTGTCGCCTTGCCAATGTCAGCGCGGTTTGCGGCCCGCCCCGAAACAACGCTGGCACCCTCGATACCGATGAAGACCCACAACGTGACGAGCATGGTGCTTTTGACCTGTGTCATCACATCGCCCATTGCAGGTGTCCCGGCACCCCAAAGATCAAGATTGAATGTGGAGAGGTTAAAAACAGCCAAGGCGGCAATGATGAAGATGACAATAGGTGCCAACTTGGCGACGGTGGTAACCACATTGATGATGGCCGCTTGGCGCACACCCATCAGGATCAACCCATGAACCAACCACAGAAATACGGAAGCACCGACGATCGCCTGCCACGTGTTTCCCTCTGCACCGAATGCTGGGACAAAATAACTAAGTGCTCCAAATATCAACACTGCATAAGACACATTGCCGATCCATGCGCTGAGCCAGTAACCCCAAGCGCTGTTGAAACCAACGAAGTCACCAAATCCTGCACGGGCGTAGGCGTAAGGCCCGGCATCAAGCTTTGGCTTGCGGGTTGAAAGGCCTTGATAGACAAAGGCCAACGCCAACATGCCAAGACCCGTAATTGCCCAACCAATAATCACCGCACCTGGCGAAGCGCCCTTCGCCATGTTTTGCGGCAAGCTGAACACCCCGCCACCAATCATCGATCCGACGACCAAGGCCACCAGAGGCAAAAGGCCAAGTCTGCTATTTGCTTTGGTGGTTGCCTTCGTATTGTCAGTGCTGATCGTGGTAGACATGTGAAATCCTCGTGTTCAATAGGTTGAACTGGACACCAGACTCCGCCTTAGCGGCAGCTGCCACTGCGGCGGTAGACTCGGAAACTACTCAGACGCATTGCCAACCGTCGGCAGGAACGAGCAGGTTCACAATCGCCGTTAGAGTTGCACGTGTTCGACTGATGTCACTTGATCCACATCAATTTCTGAATTTTCCGCCTGAATGATTGATCGGGTAACGTAGAAGCCAAGGCGCTTTCGCCTTCACGCTCTGGTGTTTTCGAACTTGAGGAACCATCTGTGGCCCTGCGGCGTTTAACTTTTCAGTAAAATGGAGAGCGAAAATGGGCGATGTTCAAAATGTGAAAATTATGCAGTCCTATATCGATTCCTTGAGCAAGGGGGATATGAACACCGTTGGCAAGCTTCTGGCCGACGATGTGATCTGGCACCAGCCGGGTGCCAGCCACCTTTCGGGTCTGCACACTGGAAAACAGAACCTGTTTGCCCATCTCGGCAAATTCATGGAACTCAGCGACAATACTTTTCGCGTGACCAAAGTTGGATCCGTCATGGCGAATGGAGACATGGTATCGGCCACGCTGCATTTCATGGCAGAAAGGCCTGACCGAAAACTCTCAATGGATGGTGTCGATGTGATGCGCATTGCGGGCGGCAAGATCAAGGAAGTCTGGCTGTTTTCCGGCGATCAAGCGGCTGAAGATGCATTTTGGAAATAAGGTTGGGCGGCTGAAAGCTCTAGGCAGTAGGGCATTTCAATAAATACTACTCAATTGAAATGGGGCGGCTTTTCAACAGTTTCGAAATGGCCGACATCACTTCATCATTGTGACCAACCCAAGTATGGCCACCTGTATCAAAGCCGATGAACTTTGCGCCAGCAATTTGCGTGGCAGTGTATTCCGCACTTGCATAGGTGCCGTAGCCATCATCGCGTGAGCTGATAATCAGTGTGGGTGCACGAACTTTTTCCAAAGCTGCCGCTCTAAGATTTTTTCCCACAGAACTGTCACTCCGCAACCCTGCAGCACGGGCCGATACGGGAAGTATGGTATCGAGCATCAAGTTGATGCGGGCCTGCTCTTGAACACTTGCGAACAAAAGCAACTCAGGCGGTGTCGCCAACACGACCTTGATGACTTGGTTCCGTGCGATCTGGGCGGCGGCCCAGAATAAAAAGTCAGATCCAATGACCCGCATCATTGTGTTCTCGACCCAAGGTGCCAATGGCAGGGCCGAATTCGTCTTTGTTGTAGGTTTGTAGGCAAGTGGAACCAGTAAAACCAGGGCGCTCACACGGTCAGGATGGCGTATGGCCATTTGCAACGCTGATGGCGCACCTGCCGATCCCCCCAAGACAGCGGCTTGCTGAATGCCAAGTGCGTCAAGCAAACACACATGTGCATCAGCTTGCGCTTCTGCTGAAGAGTCCGCTGGCATGGGCGTGCGCAGGTATCCAAACCTCGACATCGCAATCACACGAATGCCTTGCGCTGTAAGCGGAACAGCAAAGGCCATGCCTTGGTCAAAACCGCCGCCGCTGCCATGAACCGACAAGAGTGGGACGCCCGCCCCTGCCTCTTGATACTCAATCGGGCCACAGCGGGTCTCAATCAGGACACTGCCTTGGGATACACGAGCGCGAGCGGCAGCGATGTCTGATTGAAAACGCCACCAAATCATGAGCACAATGACACAGATGACAAGCAGGATGCTGACCAACACAGGGTGAAGCTGACCAAATGATAGGGAGTGTGGCGCGTTGTGAGGCCGCCGCATTGACCAGAATATGAGCAGCCCGCTAATCACAAGTGTGACGCCACCGATGATGACCCAAGTCAGCGACGGTCCTTGAATGGCAGCACAATCGGCAAGGCAGAGAATTGGCCGAACATGCACAATCCCCAATCCTTGCAGCAGCCATAGTCCGCCAAGCAGTGCGGAAAGAATGCCGAAAACCAGAGCGGCTCTAATCATTGGTGACTCTCGAAGATGTAACGCGTTTCGGGTCATGATCAGCTACACCTTCAATGCCTTCAGACCCTGAGAGATCACGAAGACCGACCAGACGGACGAGGAGAATTGCGCCTGCTACCAGCACGCTCGCATTTATCCACGTCATTGGACCAAAAGCGTCGCCCCACGCATTGGCGAGCGCATGAGGAATAATGCCCGCGATCAGGATGCTTTGCCGAGCGTTCAAAAAGAGCCACGTAATAAATACGTTGAAGGCAACACCTCCGATGGCAAAAATAGGGAATGACATATTGGATTGCGGCACGCCCGACATGAGAAACGCAGGGACGTGCCATATCATCCAGATCGTGCCAAGGATCAGGGCGGCAGACAGCGGCCTCAAACGCTCAAGCAGGCGTGGCAAAAGGTAACCACGCCAGCCTAACTCTTCACCCAACGGCCCCAGCGCGATCAAGGGCAAAGAAAGCAAGCCAAGGCCGAAGGCTTGCCAGTTGCTCCAAGTTGGAAAGGGGTCACCGAATGCCAGACCCACAAGCTCCACCACCAACATCAATGCCGGATGGAAACCCAACGCAATTGCCCAGACCCAAAGACCAACGCGCCAACGTACCAGTCGACCAAGGAGTTCCTGGATTGCCGACCAACCGCCCGCCACCAATGTGATGGCAACAGCGGCGATATTCGGGGCCCACACGGCCAAGTAAAACATAGGAGAACGGTTGTTGAATGGGCCGAGGTGATTATTGAACCAGTCAGGAGCAAATATGACGGAAGCGCCAATCGTCCATGTCATGCCGAAAGTCAGCGCAACGAATACATAAATCCCATAATGTCGAACGAAGTTTCGGATCATGGTTCAGTTATTCCTCCGATGGAGTCTGATCGGTCGGCAAGGGAAATTGATCTTGCGAGAACATCCTGTTGCAGAAACCGACCAAACTTCTCCGGCTCTTCGAACAGCGGACTGTGAGCAGAGTGTTGAAATGTATAAAACCCTTTCATCGGCGCTTTCAGTTTTTTGAAATATTCAAGGGCCAGGGAGCGGGACACAGTGTAGTCGTAAATCCCGCTGACGAAATAAACGGGGATATCGAGCTTCGCGACTTTTAACGTGAGGTCGGTTGCGAGAATTTCATTCCACATGTTGGTTGATGCAGCCCACCCTTTGCCGCGCCAGATGTTGATTTTTTCAGTCAATGTGTAGACTGGGCTGAGCATGATTGGCATGAAAATGCCACTCACCACCGACGTCATGGAATGCGTGGTGCCAATTCCGACGCTATGCATCGCTTCGTCGCGTAAGGCGCGGTACGAGGCTGGCATGGTCTGCATCCCTAAGAGTGGAATCTTCTCAAGCTTCGCCACCATTGCGCTGTTGCCGTCAGCTTTGAACTGCTCGATCATGTAATTGTACGCCAGCTTTTCAGAGTCGAGCTGCCGCGACATCTGTGCAACGCCGATGTAGGCATGATAAAGATCCGGTTCTTGTGCCGCAGCTTGAATGCCGAAGAAGGTTCCGCCTGAATGGGCCATGAGGTAAATCTTGTCCTGTGCAAAACGCGACCGCAGATAGTTTGTCACGGCAAACGTATCAGATACCAACTGCTCTTCAGTCAGCGTTGCGGGCGGAATGTCGGTATTGAATGAGAGCCCGCTGCTGCGCTGCTCCCACCAGCAAACGATGAAATAGTTCTCAAGAACAGTTGGATAGTTTTGGCTGATGGCAAACTCAGGCATACCGGGGCCGCCGTGCAAGAAGAGCAGGACAGGTTTTGTTTTATCTCTACCCGTGATGAACATCCCTTGATCGACGCCATTGATACTGACGTGGAGTTTTTCCGAAATGCTTCCTGCAATTGTCTTTCCAACTTGATCGAGAAAGGGGCGCGCAGTTCCCGGGCTGAATACCCACAACGCACTCAAAGCACCAAAGACGCAGATCAACAGAACAGCGACTGCGATCAGCATGACATGCAGCCCTCGTTGCAGAAATGAGTTCGGTGAGGAAGGGTGAGGTCGCTCATCTGTCATTCGCACAATTAGCTCGAGCTTCGACCAAGGCGGCGCAAGCAATTAACCAAGCAGCACCAAATAGCAGGAAACGGCAGACATCAATCAAATGGCGTTGCACCGAGCTTCGCATCATGGTTTGATTTTTCCTTTGATCAAACCGTGCTCGTCATTATTTTCTGAAGCCACAAAACGATCATTGCGTACGAGATATTGGCCATTGATCAGGATGGGAATGGGAGCACCGGAAAATGGCGCTTCTACTGTTCCGAGGGCCTGAGCATGAATGTGCAAGTGAGGTTCGCCGCTTGCGCCGGAGTTTCCCACTTCGGCAATAGGGTGTACCCGCCATTAATTTTTGACCTTTGTGGACCACAACCGAACCGTTTCGAAAATGGGCAAGCAGGATATCAGCGTTGGCACAGCGCAAAACGATGTGATTGCCTGCAAGATGCGGCTCGTCTTGTAGCGGCACCTGCATATCAGGAAGACCATCTACCGAAGTGATTACTTCCCCCTCACACGGAGCAATCACGGGCTTGCTGAAGACGAAGTATTGTCGCGGATCAGTAGGCATTACACCACTGGCACGAAGCCCCCACTGATCAATTGCGACGAAATCCACCGCATAAGACGTACCCCAATATGCCTTGTGAGCGGAAATGGATTGGTCGAGTGCATCGGCATGAGCGTTCATTGCCATTCCTGAGCCGCCGTTCGCGACCAGATAAGTTCCGGGTCCGAAGGGCGAGTCCAAATTCAATGTTGCGACGTCTGGGATTTTTGTAGCGGTGATGGCAAGGCGCAATTCATTCGCTGTAAACAGGCCCAATGCCGCAAATCCAGTTGCAAAAAGCCAATGCACCAATTTTACAGGCCAAACTCCCGCACTTTGACGTCGAACGGCACCCCTGATGACACTGGCGATGAACAAAATACCCAACACGTAAGGCGACCACCACGGCGGAAAAAGCCA
>JANNNG010000149.1:0-33212 GCA_031398425.1 Hyphomicrobiales bacterium
CTTGAGGCCGCCATGAAACTGGGCGTGCGCAAGTTCATCATCGCGTCGAGCGAAACCACTTATGGCGTCTGCTTTGCCGAGGGCGACCGCGACTATAAAAAATTCCCGTTCGAAGAAGACTATGAAATCGATCCGATGGACAGCTATGGCCTGTCGAAACAGTTGAACGAGTACACCGCCCGCGCCTTCGCTGCCCGATATGGCGCAGATATTTACGCATTGCGCATCGGCAATGTCATTGAACCACACGAATACTAACGCTTCCCCGGTTTCGTCAAAGAGCCAATGTCCAGAAAACGCAATGTCCGTGGCATTGTGTGAGGTGGGCGACTCCGCTAGCACCGCTAGTTCTCATGCCAGCCATCTCGCACCTTCGCGGTATAATCGCTCTTGTTGTTTCATTGGGGCTGTTCATAGCCAGTGACACAGCATCAAAATTTGTTTTTGCCCATATACCGGTGTTTGAAGTGGTCATGCTGCGTGCTGCCGCCGCCTGTGTGATGTGTTTGATTTTCATTGTGCTGTTGGATCAGAGTTGGGGGCTGCCGCTTCTGCTGAACCCTTGGGCATTGGCGCGGGGCCTGTGTGAAGTCGGTGCCAACATTGGCTTTACGCTTGGCATATTGCATTTGCCTTTGGCCGACGTAACGGCAATTGCACAAACAGCTCCGTTGTTTCTGCTGGTGGGTGCGGCGCTGATTTTTGGAGAGACCTTGGGGCGATTGCGATTGGTGTTGATTGCTGTGGGTATTGCGGGCGCGATGCTGGTGGCCCAGCCCGCTGCCACGGCAGCCTCGCCCTATGCTGCCTATGGGTTTCTGGTTGCGATTTCGGCGGCAGCGCGCGATCTTATCACGCGCAAAGTACCAACGCATATACCTGCACTGGTGGTGGCGCTGGCAGTGTTGATTGTGCTCACCCTGGCTGGAGCCATTGGCATGGTGGCAACTGAGGTGCCAGTTGTGCCCGATCTGCGCAACACGGGCCTCATTCTACTGGCTGGTATGTTGATGATCGGTGGCCATGTAGGGATTTTCTTCGCCTTCAAACATGCGCCGTCGCGCACGCTGGCACCCTTTTTGTATGTGCTTACCATTTGGGCTGTCGTCATGGGTCTCGTATTCTTTGGCGATGTGCCGAATGGGCTGGCGATTGCGGGAATGGTGCTGATCGTGGGAGCAGGCATTTTGGTTATTTATGTAGATGGCAGGCGTAAAGCTGCGGTCTGACGCTGCACCCCCAGACAAATTCCGGTTCTCTTGTTCTCAAGACCTCCTGGTGCAGTCGTCATAGCCTTTCCGCGAGACGGCGGGAGGAAGAACTATGGCCAAACCAAAATCCAAAGTGGATCCAATCACCTTATCGGTGGTGCGGGGTATTCTTGAAACCACGCAGCGCGAGATGACGTTGGCGTTGGAGAAGACGGCGCGGTCTTCGGTGTTCAATCTGGCGCATGATTATTCGACGGCACTGTTCAATGCAAAACCGGAAATGATTTTGCAGGGGCAGGATATTCCGATCCATCTGGGTTCGCTCATTCCGGCCATGAAGGCGGTGGCCAAGTTTTTTGGTAACGACATTCACGATGGTGATTTGATCATGCACAATGATCCGGCCTTCGGTGGCAGCCACGCGATTGACACCTGTGTTTACAAGCCGGTGTTCTACGAGAAGAAGCTGGTATATTGGACCGTGTGCAAGGGCCACCTCACCGACATCGGCGGGCCTGTGCCTGCGGGCTATAATCCGGCGGCGAAAGACATTTATGCCGAGTGCCTGCGCATTCCGCCGGTGAAGATCTGGGACAAGGGCAAGCCGCGCTTTGATGTGCTCAACATGATCCTCACCAACATGCGAGCACGGCGTGACCAGGAGGGCGATTTCAATGCGCTGATCGGTGCTTGTCAGGTGGGTGAGCGTAATCTGCTGGCCATGGTCGAGAAATATGGCAAGCCCGTCGTGGATGTGTGTGTTAATGAGTTACTCGACATGGCTGATCGGCATATGCGTGATTTGATACGCGCTGTTCCTGATGGCACCTACGTAGGCACGGCGATTTTGGAAGATGCAGGCCATGGATTTGGTGATTTTGACATTACGGCAACGGTGACAATCAACAAAGACACCTGTCATATCGCCATCAAGTCTCCGCCGCAGATTCCCTATTTCATCAATTCCTATGAAGGCAATTCGCACTCGGGTGTTTACCTGGGGCTGATGATGTTTGCCGCCTTGCCACCACCTTACAATGAAGGGCTGTATCGCTGTGTGTCGCTGGATTTTGGACCGAAAGGCACCATCTGCAATGCGGCTGAGCCTGCGCCGCACATGAACTGCACGACAACGCCGATGGAGACGCTGACAGATGCGGTGCGGCTTGCGTTTGAAAAAGCCATGCCGTCGAAAGTCGCAGCTTCTTGGGGCCATGCCAATGGGTTGAACATTGCGGGCTGGGATACGCGCGGCAACGAAGAGTTTGTGACCATGGTGTTGGCCACCATCATTTCCGGTGGAGGTGCCACACCGCAACAGGATGGCTGGCATGCAGTGGGGCCGGAGTGTTGCTTTGGGGCGTTGACGTCTGGTGATGTGGAATTGCTGGAATATTCATATCCGATCATCATTCACAAATACGGTTTGATGACTGACTCAGGTGGTGCGGGAAAATTCCGTGGTGGCTCGGGCACGGCCTGGGAAGTGGAGCCACTGGACAGGGACATGCTGTGTATTGGCTTTGGCGAGGGGCGGCGCATTCCGGCAATGGGCGCGGCGGGGGCTGTGTCCAAGATGGTCGACAGCAAAGTGGGCCGTGTGCAGTTCAAGCGCGATGGCAAAACCGAGGTGGTGCGCACCAACATCATGGAGCACATCAAACCGGGGCAGACCATCACCAATATGAATCCCGGTGGCGGTGGTTATGGTAATCCGTATGAACGACCGATTGAGAAGGTGGTCTCCGATGTGAAGAACGGGCTCGTCTCACTTGAAGGGGCGCGGGAAGATTATGGTGTGGTCGTCAATGTGGCGCTTGAGGTTGACACAACCGCCACCGCCGCACTGAGGGGGAACCAAGATGCGCAGTGATTATCGTTTGGGCATTGATGCTGGCGGCACTTTCACCGATTTTGTGGTGGCAGACCGCAAGTCTGGCAAGGTCAAATTGTTCAAGGCATTGTCGACGCCAACAGACCCCACCACGGCCATCAAGAATGGTTTGAAACTGATTTCTGAAGACTTCGGCAAGTCACCGTCGGAGATCGTTTCGAATTGTGATCTCTGCATCAATGGCACAACGGTGGGATTGAATGCGCTGATCACCCATCGTGGCGGCAAGACGGGTTTGATCTGCACGGCGGGACACGAAGACTCGATTGAAATCCGCAATGGCCACAAGGAAGATGGCTTCCGTTACGATCCGGAATATCCAGCCGCCACAATGTTGGTGCCGCGCTATTTGCGCAAAGGAGTACGTGAGCGGGTGATCTCCGATGGTTCAATCCGCACGCCCATGGAAGAGGTGGATGTGCGCGCGGCCTGCGAATTGTTTTTGAAGGAGGGTGTCGAAACCGTCGCAATTTCCTTCGTCTGGTCGGTGATCAACACCAAACATGAGCGCCGTGCGGCTGAGATTGTGCGGGAGATGATGCCGAAGTCCATTCTCACGGTGGGCAGCGAGCTCTATCCGCAGATCCGGGAGTACACACGCACATCGACTGCGGTGGTGAATGCTTACCTTGCACCTGTGTTGCGGCGCTATGTGGGTGCCGTCGATGCCTATTTCAAATCGCTGGGGGCCAAACAGCCGGTGCGCTATTTCCAATCCAATGGCGGTCTCGCCATTGGTACTGTGATGTCGGATCGTTCGGTTTACGCCATTAATTCCGGACCCGCCTCAGCCCCGCAAGCAGGACTTTACGTTTGTGCGCCGTTCAAGAAGAAGAACGTGATCACTGTTGATATGGGTGGCACGTCTTTTGACATCACATTGACGAAGGACGGCCAAACCAACCTCAACAAGAACATCGACTTCTTGCGCTATCGCATTGGTGTTCCTATGATTCAGGTGGAAACGCTTGGTGCTGGTGGTGGTTCGATCGCCTGGATTGATTCACTCGGCATCATGCAGGTGGGACCACAATCAGCAGGTTCTGAACCGGGGCCTGCTTGCTATGGCACTGGCGGTACCGAACCAACAACCTCTGATGCCAATTTGGCGCTGGGCTATCTCAACCCAGAAGGATTGCTCGGCGGCAAGTTGCCGCTTGACCTCGACAAGGCGCGAAAAGCCATCAAGAAAGTGGCTGATAAAATTGGCCTGTCGGTGGAGCGTGCGGCCTATGGCATGTACACCATCGTCAACAACAATATGGTCAATGGCATTCGCCGCGTGTCCGTAGAACGGGGTTATGATCCGCGTGATTTCGTGTTGGTAGGGGCGGGTGGAGCAACGGCTGCTCACATCTGCGCGTTGGCGCAGGCGATGGGCATCAATACTATCATCCTGCCGAAGCTCGCGTCAGGTCTTTGCGCCTTCGGGCAGATTATCTCGGATGTGAAATACAATTACATGGCCACGTCACCGGCACGCCTCGATAATGCCGGGGCGTGCAAGAAACTCAACACGCTGTTCAATGAGGTGGAAGTGCAAGGTATCAAGCATCTTGAAGCAGACGGCTTTGCCAACAAGGACATGGCCGTTAAGCGCTCGATGGATATGCGTTACGTGGGCCAAGTGCATGAATGCACCGTGGACATTGGCACATTCGAAATCAACGAGAAGTCGATTGCGAAAGTCAAAGACGCCTTCCACAAGCGACATGAAGAACTTTACACATATTCTGAGCGGCACAACGCTGTTGAAGTGGTGAATATCGAGTCCACCGTCTATGGCCGTATTCAAAAGCCGAGGTTGCCGAAGTATGGGAAGGGCTCTGGTTTGAAGGCTGCTTTGAAAGGCCATCGCAAGGCCATCTTTGCTGCTTCGGGTAAGGCCACCAAAACCCCAATCTATGATGGCGAGAAAATTGGTGCGGGAACGAAGATTTTGGGTCCGGCAATTATTGAGGAGATCACAACGACAATTGTGATTGAACCGGGTTGGAATGCAGTGCTTGATGCGACGGGTTCTTATGTGATTGCCCGGAAGAAGTTGCAAACCTCCCTCTCCCCACACGGGGCAAGGAAAAAATGATGAAACTCCTCCATTGAGACCGCAGCCTCTGAATGATACCCATCTCACATGGTCCAATCTCCAGCAATTCATCGCCGTCGCACGTTGCGTGTACTTGGAACGGCCGTCACACTGCTTGATCAAATCAAGGAGCAGGCACAGCGTGATCTTGGCTTTGACCTTGAATTTGAGGTCTTGGATTTTGTGCTTTGTCAGGGCAAGGCGGCCTTGAGTCCGCAGGCTTATGATATTTATGACCAGTGTTTTCACAATCTCGATATCGTCTGGTTTTGGGGGGCATTGCAGCCCATAGATACGGAACGCATCACCGCATGGGACAAGGTGAGTGAACTCACCAAGCGTGGCGGCATCAGCCGTTATGCGTGGCGGGGTCATGGGGATGCGCCTGTCAAGAAACTTTATGTGCAGCCCGGCGACTCATTGGGGTCGGAGCAGGGTCGTTTCATCAGCATGCTACCCACCGTCCATAACCTCGATTCATTCGGTTACGACGCGCGGGTGTTTGGTTATTCGGAGCGTCACCGAGAAAGTTGGGCGTGGTTGCTCGACCCTCGTGCGAAGGGCCGTGTGGCGCTGGTTGATGAACCGGCCATTGGAATATTTGATGCAGCCCTTGCAGCAGAAGCAATTGGCGAGGTCGCCTTTGCCGATATTGGCAACATGACAGTCAGTGAAATTGATGCGCTGATGGTTTTACTTGAAGATCGCCGGCAAAAAGGTTTTTTTCGCACGATGTGGCGCACGGCGTTGGAAGCCGGGGAGTTGGTACGCAAAAACCACGTTGACGTGCAGAGCATGTGGTCGCCTGCCTATGGTGATTTGAGCGGTGAGGTGCCGCATTTTCTGGAAGCTGTGCCAATAGAGGGTTATCGTGCCTGGCATGGCGGCATGAGTTTGCGCCATGGACTAAGTGGCGACACACTGGATATGGCCTACGAATATATGAATTGGTGGCTGTCTGGTTGGCCTGGTGCTGTGATGGCGCGGCAGGGTTATTACATGTCTGTACTTGATCCAGTGAAGGCTTCACTGGGGCCCGAAGAATGGGCCTATTGGTATGGCGGGAATGAAGCACAGGCTGATCTTGTCGGGCCCAACGGGCAAACTGTTGTGAAGCTGGGTGCGCGTCGTTCGGGTGGGGCCTATTGGGATCGTGCGAACCGTATTGCTGTGTGGAACACGGTGATGGATGAGCATAATTATGCGGCACGCAGCTGGGACCGTTTTGTCAATCGTGTGCGGGCAGGGCAGGCATGAACAAGCTGCCCCGCAACAAAGTGGCAATGCAGAAGCGTTATGAATTGATTTCAGAAGTGCTGCGCAACAACATCGCATCAGGGCGGTTGCCGACTGGTTTTGTCTTGCTGGAAGGACCGATTGCGGATTTAGTGCAGTCGAGCCGTGCGCCTGTGCAAATGGCATTGCGCATTCTTGAAGATGAGAAACTGATTTCGCGGTTTGATGGGCGTGGCTTTGTGGTGGGCGTTCCCGGCCCGCAGACAGTGCTGATCCGTGGCGACGTTACTGCGCTTGATCTGCAGATTTCGGGTGAAATGGATGAAGCTCTGCAAAGCCGGGGCACGTGGCAGCTCGTCTATGATCAAGTTGAAGAGGCGATTGCGTCCAGTCTCATATTTGGCGAGTTCCGTATTATCGAAACGGAGTTGGGTGAACATCTGGGTGTCAGCCGCACGGTGGTGCGAGATGTGTTGAGCCGCCTGAGCGAACGCGGGCTTATACGCAAGAACCAGAGTTCGCACTGGATTGCGGGGCCGCTCACTGCGCAGTCGGTACGCGAACGGTTTGCCATTCGCAGTATTCTGGAACCCGCAGCGCTCAAGCTTGCGGCACCTCACATTGATTACACCGAAGTTGGCCGTTTGGCCCGCAAAACGGAAAGCCCGGTTGATGAAGCGGAAGACTTTGAAGTGGCCTTGATGGAGACTTGTATTGCCAAGGCACGAAACGTCGAACTGATTTCGGTGATTCGAAGTATACAGTTGCCGTTGAACGCGGCCAATCGCGCGCTCACCGCGCTCGGCCTGCCACGGGATCGTTTTGCCGCAGATGAATATCGGTCACTGTTTGGATTGATCGAGCGGCGGCTGATTGATCCAGCGGCGGATTATCTCGAAAATCATTTGAAGCTGATGGCGCAGAAGTCATTGGCGCGGCTCAAAATTGTAGCTGTTGTGAGTGAAGCCGAGCATCAGGTGCCCTACCTCACCAAGGTCAGGTAAAATGAACATTGGATTGAATAGTCATGTAATGTTTGCTGAATTTGTCTGAATAATAGTCAATCTGCTGCCTATTCTATCATCTCGATTCATGTTGCATACATTAATCGTTTTTGCTTTCATTGATTAACAAAGTTTCCTGCGCTCTGAGCCGGGCGTGGAGATGCGTTGACCTATAGGGTTCAGTGTGGAGTGCGTGTGTTGAAGTGGTTCAATAAACGCGGGCAAGCGAAGAGATGACAACAGAAGCATCGATCTTTCGTCTTGAGAATGTTACCAAGAGATTTGGTGACATTGTCGCGCTTGACAACATCAGCCTGGCCGTTGACCAGAATGAATATGTGTCACTCTTGGGGCCGAGCGGTTCCGGCAAAACAGTTCTGTTGAGAACCATTGCTGGCTTTGATGTGCCGGATCAAGGCAGCATTGAAGTTATGGGCAGGGATGTGACGCATTTGCCCGCCCACTTACGCGGAATCGGTTTTGTGTTTCAGAATTTTGCTCTGTTCCCGCATCTCACCGTGAGTGACAATGTGGCTTTTGGTTTGCGCAACCGTGCAGAGCCTGCAAGTGCTGATGAAATTTCGACGCGGGTGAATGATGTCATCAAACTTGTGGGCCTCGAAGGGCTGGAGGGTCGTGGAATTGGGCAGATTTCCGGCGGGCAAAAACAACGGGTGGCATTGGCGCGGACCTTGGTGACGGAACCAAAACTGATTCTGCTGGATGAGCCGCTTGGTGCACTTGATGCCAATTTGCGATCTCGCATGCGCAATGAACTACGCGCGATCCGCGAGCGCCTGGGTGTGACTTTTCTGCATGTGACGGGAAGCGAAACCGAAGCTTTGGCCATGGGGGACCGCGTTGTGGTGCTTGATCATGGCCGCATTGCGCAATTTGATGCGCCGGATACGGTCTACGGAAAACCTGCTTCTCCCAATGTCGCGATGTTTCTCAATCGTTACAATTTGTTTGAAGGCGAGATTGCAGGCACTGTGTTCAAATCTGAACTTGGCGAATTGGCTTTCAAGAAGCGCACCGACGCTCACAAACCTGCCTATGCCATTCGCTATGACCGCGTGGTGGTTGACAGTGAGTCAGCGGGCAAAGGTGATCCGGGATTTTCGGCTAGTTTCGTCGCAAGCGAATATCTCGGTTCGTCGATCATGTATTTCTTTGAGGCTGCTGGCGGCAAGGTGATTGAGGTTGAACACCATCTCTCCAACGGCGCGCCGAAAACCTATGAAGCGAAAAAAACCTATCGTCTTAGGTGGAAGCCTGAAGACGCGATTGTGTTTGGTTAGGGCGCTCATATGACAACACCAGTAAAATCATCTTCAAGAACGGCCTGGTGGTTGATCGCACCCGGTGCCATCTGGATGATCCTGTTTCTTGTCGTGCCTTTGCTTATGATTTTATATGTGTCGTTCTGGACGCAGACAACATTCAAGATTGAACCGATATTGACTTTGAGAAGCTGGCAGCAGTTTTTTGCGTCTGACACTTATTTGTCCTCGCTGTGGACAACGGTGCGCATATGGCTGATTGTGTTGGCGACGACATTTATCATCGGTTATCCGACGGCGCTGTTTGTCGGGCTTTTCCTGAAAAGCAAAACGCTATCCACTGTTCTGCTGGTCATTTGCGTGATACCGTTCTGGACCTCCTTCCTCATTCGCGTGCTGGCGTGGCGTCCTATGTTGGGCAAAGAAGGTGCCATCAACATTGTGTTGCAATATTTAGGCATTGTTGATCATCCAATTGAGGCGCTGTTGTTCACAGAACTCTCGGTGATTATTGGCATGACGCAGATCTATTGCGTGTTTATGGTGGGACCGATTGCTTTCATGTTAGGGCGCATTGATCCCAACATCATTGAAGCCGCGCGGGATTTGGGTGCAGGTTTCTGGCGCATTTTCCGCAAGATCATTTTTCCGTTGAGCCTGCCTGGTGTTGTAGTGGGTGCGATATTTGTGTCGGTGATGGTGCTCGGAGAATTTGCAACGGCTTCTGCGCTCTCTGGCCGCAAGGTCAATTTGCTGGGCAATATTATTGTGACGCAGGTGGGCTCGCTGAAATGGGCTTTGGCTTCGGTAGTGGGTGTGATCCTGACGGTGATCATGGGCATTGTGATTTCGCTGTTCCTGCGCATCGTTGACCTGAGACGGGAACTCTAAAGATGGAGTCGCGCGTTCTCAAACCCATTCTGGCTGTCTATGTGGCGCTGTTCATTCTGTTTCTCTATGGGCCGTTCATCGTACTGACGATTCTGTCCTTCCAGCAGGGGCCGGAAGGCGGGCCGCAATTTCCAATCGTTGAATGGTCGACCTATTGGTATCGACATATCTTCGGCTTGACGGAAGCCACACGTGTCGCACCATTGCCGATTGGTCAGGCGATGATGCGGTCATTGACGCTCGCATTTGCAACCATGGTGACATCGACAGTTTTGGGTGTGATGGCAGCACAGGCATTTCGCAAGAAATTCAAAGGCTCAGGGGTGGTGTTTTATCTCATCGTGCTTGGCATGATTGTTCCGGGTTTGCTGACAGGGCTTGGCGTTGCTCTCGTTGCAAAAAACATTCTGAATATTGAACGACATTGGTGGAGCACAGCTTTTGTGCAGCATGTGGTTTATACTTTTCCATTCGCCTTTCTTGTGATGCTGGCCATTCTCAATCGCTTTGACAGTTCAGTTGAGGAAGCGTCGTGGTCGCTGGGTGTTTCACCCATGAAGACATTCCGCAAGGTGACGTTCCCATTGATTTTCCCCGGCGTGCTTTCAGCCATGCTGTTTGCTTTCACACTGTCTTATGATGAATTTTCGCGCACGCTTTTGTCGTCGAATGAGCAAACACTGCCACTGGCGATTTACGGTACTTTCGCCGTTGAGATTCATCCAAACATCTTTGCCTTTGGTGTGTTGACCACGTTGTTCTCGTTCTCGCTGTTGGCGGTCTACGCCATACTTATGACGCTCTCGGTACGCCGCGCCAAGAAGATTGCCATACAGGAGGACATCGCATGAATGTGGCGATAGTCACGGGTGCAGGATCAGGAATTGGGCGGGCCGTTGCACAACGCTTGGCGCGTGATAGTTACAGTGTTGTGATCAATGATGTTCGGAAAGACGCTGCGGATGCTGTAGCGCAAGAGATTGGTGGCAAAGTTATTGCTGTTGATGGTGATGTTTCAAGGGAAGCTGACGTTGCTGCAATCATTGCAGCCTGTAAAGCAGCTTTTGGACCCTGCACACATCTTGTCAACAATGCCGGGCATGTGCATCAGGCCAAGTTTGTCGATCTGGAACCTGTTGATTTTGACCGGATGATGGCGGTGCATGTGCGCGGAAACTATCTCATGATCCGCGCCGTGATCAAGGACATGTTAAAGGCGGGCAAGGGTTCAATCGTGAACATTGCCTCACAGCTTGGCCAGATTGGTGGTATTGATCTGGTGCATTATTCTGCTGCGAAGTCTGCCATCATCGGCATGACGAAAGCTTTGGCGCGCGAAGTGAGTGCACAGGGTGTGCGGGTGAATGCTGTGGCACCGGGGCCGATCAACACTCCACTCGTGCGTAGTCTTTCGGAAAGCTGGCGCAAGGCCAAGGCGGCGGAATTGCCATTGGGGCGTTTTGGAGAACCTGAGGAAGTGGCGGCCACGGTTGCCTTTCTGTTGTCCGATGAAGCGTCTTTGTTTGTGGGCCAAACCATTGGCCCCAATTCGGGAGACGTGATGCTGTGACTCAAACTGTTCTCATCACAGGTGCGGGCATTGGCATTGGCCGTGCCACGGCGAAAGCTTTTGGCAAGGCGGGTTTTCACGTCATCGTCACAGACATTCTGGAAAAAGAAGGCCAATCGGTTGTTGCTGAAATTGGTAAAAATGCCGAGTTCATCAAGCTTGATGTGCGCTCTACCGAGAATGCCAATGCAGTGATTGCCCAGGTGGAAAAGAAGCATGGTGCACTTGATTGCATCGTGGCCAATGCCGGCATCGCCCACAGGGTTCCAATTGCTCAGCTCACGGATGAAAAATGGGACACCACCTTTGACATCGATCTCAAAGGCATCTTCCGCATCGTGCGCCCGGCCATTCCTGCCATGCGTGCCGCCAAGAAGGGTGCCATTGTGGCATTGTCATCCATCATGGGCACGACTTATGGCTGGGACGAACATGTTCATTACTCGGCGGCAAAGTCTGGCGTTGTGGGCCTTGTGCGTGGCCTTGCGGTAGAGCTTGCGAAGGACGGCATCCGCGTCAATGGCGTGTCACCCGGTTACATCCGCACGGCGCAATTGCTTTCAAAAGAACACTCGGTGGGGCCTGACGCTGACAAGTGCGGCGCATACATACCCTTGGGGCGGATTGGCGAACCTGAGGACATCGCTGACGTTATTCAATTCCTTGCTTCCAACGCGGCCCGGTACATGACGGGTCAAGTGGTGGTTGTGGATGGCGGCTTACTCGTTGGCCGCTACTGACATGAAACGAGAATGCTGCAGTAATTCAAGACTAACAATGGAGGACGTAAAATGTCGATAGAAAGCATTAGAAACTACCACATCTCGCGCCGCAAATTCCTGGCGAGCTCGGCAGGTGGTGCCGCATTGGCTGCAGGAATGCCCTGGGGCGCCCAACAGGCTTTTGCCGCTGGTCTTGCAGATCAAGAACTGCGTACCGTCGGTCTTTCCGTGACGGTACAAGAACGCATTCTCAACGATTTCAAAGCCGCATCAGGTGTAAAGGCCGTATCCGGCAAAGCTGATATTTTCCCGAACACACAAACTGAACTTCTGGCTGGCACGTCAGCCTATGACGTGTGGGAAACCATTGGCGAGCGTCTTCCTGCCGTGATTGCAACGGAGAAAATCTCGGCCATTCCAACGACTTCGTTGAAGAACTGGGCGAACATCCGCGATACCTTCACCAAGGGGTCTGATAAGTGGGACAAGAAGTCCCAAATCGTCGGTCAAATCTGGAAGGACGAAGCGCAGACAGAATTGTGGATGGTGCCAACCGTCTACAATTATGACTCGATTGGTTATCGTCCAGACCTCGTGTCGGCTGAAGAAGCATCGACATGGACTGCTATCTTCGACCCGAAATTCAAGGGCAAGACCGGCCTCAACGTCGATCCGCTGATTGCTTTCGGTGAAGCTGTGATTGCAATGAATTCGCTTGGCCTGTTGAAGGTGCCAAATCCTGGTAACCCGGACAAGGCATCGATTGACGAAGCTGCGAAATTCCTCATCTCGAAGAAGAAGGAAGGTCAGTTCCGTGCGCTCTGGGGTGACTTCGGCGAACTTGTGAACTTGCTGGCCTCTGGCGAAATGATCCTCGCCGATGCCTGGCAGCCAGCTGTCATGGCTGTGAAGGCACAAGGCAAGGCCTGCACCTATGCTGTGGCGAAGGAAGGTTACCGTGCCTGGTCCATCGGTAACTCGGCCATTGCCGGCACGCCAAACATGGAAGCCGTTGTAGCCTACAGTGACTACTGGCTCTCTGGTCCGCCAGCCATTGCTGTGTCGGAACAAGGCTACTATTCGCCAACAACCAACATTCAGGCCGCCATGGACAAGGACAAGTATGCGTTCTGGTATGAAGGCAAGCCTTGGGTTGGTGCAGAAGATCGCGGCATCAAGGAAGGCGATCTGCGTGATGGCGGCTCGCTCGAAACACGTTCGCAGAACGTGGCCTACTGGCACCAATGGCCAGATGAATATGATCACCTCATCAGCAAGTGGGATGAGTTCCTGTCTGCGTAATTTGAATTTTTGCCAGTCGGGGCATTTTCGCCCCGGCTGGTTTTCTTTTCAAGTGGAAATTCCTCAGAAGTGGCTTACGATCTTAAACTCTCCCATGTCGGCAAAGTGTTCGACAATGGTACGGCGGCTGTCATCGATTTCAATCTCGATGTGAACAAGGGCGAGTTCATTGCTTTCCTTGGGCCATCGGGCTGCGGCAAGACGACAACGCTGCGCATGATTGCCGGATTCGAAGAAATCAGCTCGGGAGATATTTCCATTCGGGGTGAGCGCATCAACGACATGTTGCCGGAACAGCGCCCGACGTCGATGATCTTTCAGAATTACGCGTTGTTTCCGCACATGTCGGTGCGCGACAATGTGGGCTTTGGCCTCGATGTCAAAAACATGCCTGCCGCTGAACGCGATGCCAAAGTTACGCGAATTTTGGAAAAATTGGACTTGATGGCGATGCAGGGACAACGGCCAGACCGCTTGTCTGGAGGTCAACGCCAGCGCATTGCACTCGCGCGTTCGCTGGTGGTTGAGCCCAGTATTCTGTTGCTGGATGAACCGCTGGGTGCTCTTGATGCCAATTTGCGCAAGAACATTCAGAATGAATTGAAGCTGTTGCAGCGCTCGCTCGGCATTACATTTGTGTTTGTGACCCATGCGCAGTCTGAGGCGCTGGCCTTGTCTGATCGCATTGTGGTGATGAACCAGGGCCGCATTGAACAGATCAGTGCACCTTATGAACTTTATACACGTCCCCAGAGCCTTTTTGTTGCTCAGTTCATTGGCCGCAACACGTTGATTCCCGGAACCGTGCGCGCTTCCGATGGAACGAGTGTGACTGTCGATACGCCATATGGTTCGCTTGTTGGTTTGGCAACAAAAGGCATTTCGGCAAGAAGCAAAGCACATCTCGTGTTGCCCGCAGAGTCGGTTGACCTCTTGCCGGGTGCGATAACAAAAGCCGAGATCACCAGGGCTTATGGCACTTGCAACATTCCCGTCACAGTTGGGCGCATTCAGCAGATCGGGCACATTGTTCAAATGGATGTGGTGCTGGATGAAGGCCGTACCATTGGACTTGAAGGCCACGCAGATAAATATGGTGGCCGCTTTGCAGTGGGTGACAAAGCCTTCATCGCCTGGAAAAAAGACGGTGCTACCGTGATTGTAGGTTAAGCGATGGAAACTGTCGTTCAACTCGCCGCAAAACTTCGCAAAGGCAAGCTTGATGCTGTTGAACTGACAGAAAGCATTTTGGATGACATCTCAGAATGCGATGATCAGGCCATTTTTATCGACGTGCTGCCGGAGCGCGCACGGAGTGAAGCGAAAGCCGCGCGCAAGCGTTTGCAAGCGGGTGAGCCTGCAAGCCTTGCTGATGGTGTTCCCATTGGCTGGAAAGATTTGTTTGATCTGAAAGACCGCGTCACGACTGCGGGCTCAATGGTGCTGAAATCCAATCCGCCTGCCGCTGCTGATGCGGCGTTGGTACAATCGGGTGCCAAAGCCGGGATGGTTTCAGTCGGCACGCTCAACATGACAGAGTTTGCCTATTCCGGTATTGGTCTTAATCCACATTACGGCACACCGCGCAACCCGCATGACAGACGTGTGCATCGTTCACCCGGTGGATCGTCATCAGCGTCTGGCGTTGTGGTGGCGAAGGGACTTCTACCGGTGGCGATTGGAACGGATACGGGCGGTTCAATTCGAATCCCGGCATCGTTCAATGGCGTTGTGGGCTTCAAATCCTCAACAGGCCGCTATCCGATGGAAGGGGTTTTTCCATTGTCGCGCAGCTATGACACGCTGGGTCCCTTGGCGCAGACGGTTGAGGATTGCGTGCTGGTTGACACGGTTTTGCGTGGCCAGAAGAAAGTTGGTGTGAAAAAAGCCGACGTGAAGGGCCGCATATTCATCGTCCCAGGCAATGTGATGTTTGATGGCATTGAAGATTCTGTTGCTGCGAACTTTGAAAGTGCACTCTCCCGTATTTCGAAAACAGGCGGAAAGATCAAACGCGTTGCCTTTCCAACATTTGATGCGATCCTGAAACTCGTGTCCACGCGCGGAAATATTCTGGGGGCGGAGGCGCTACATGTGCATCAGACCCGTGTCTATGGCCCTGATGCTGTGCGCATGGACCAGCGTGTGGTGCAGCGCATCAAGCTGGCTGAGAAGATGACGGCAGTTGATCTTGTCGAGATCATGTATCGGCGCCAGCAATTGATTGCTACCACAACCGCGTTGATTGGCGATGGCATTGTGGTGTACCCAACGACGCCACATGTCGCCATGCCCATTGCGCCCTTGGAAGCTGACGTTGAAGAATTCTTCCGCGTCAACGCCAAGACGTTGCGCAACACAATGCTTGGCAATTTTCTGGATTGGTGTGGACTTTCAATTCCCAGCGGCACCGACCGAGATGGCATGCCGACGGGCTTTCTGATTTCTGCGCCACACGGGCGCGATGGTGATGTTCTTTCTTTTGGGTTGGCACTTGAAGCGGCGATAAGGGGATAAAAGTGGCTGAGGTCTACAAACGACTTTTTTCGCCGTTGAAACTGGCGGGGCAAACAATTCCCAACAGAATTGCCATGGCTCCGTTGACACGTCAAATGGCGGAAGCGGATGGTACGCCCACCGATGAAATGGCTGCTTACTATGGGCGGCGTGCGCGCGGCGGTTTTGGCCTTATCATCACTGAAGGCACTTATGAGGAAGACAAACTCGGTTGCCGCGCTTACCTCTCGCAGCCTGGTGTCGTGAACAAGAAGCACATCAAGGGTTGGAAGAAATCAGCTACGGCCATTCACGTCAATGGGGCAAAGGGAATCCTGCAACTGATGCATGGCGGTCGCGTGTCTGATCCGCGTGTGTTGGGCGGCAAAGCGCCCGTCAGTGCATCATCAACACAAAGTGATGGTTGGACTCTCTACACGGATTCTGACTACGAGCGCCAAATCCGGGATATCAAAAACAAAACTTGGCCCAAGGTGACCTTCGGAAAGGCGCGGGCCTTGACGGTGAAAGAGCTTGGCATTGTTGCGGACGGTTTTGCGGATGGTGCTTCTCGTTCCGTTGAAGCGGGTTTTGATGGCGTGGAGATTCATGGTGCCAATGGTTATCTGCTGTGGCAATTCATCAATCCCAAGACCAATTTGCGTGAAGATGAATTTGGTGGTTCGCCTGAGAATAACGTGCGCTTTGCCCGCATGGTGTGTGAGCGCGTGCGCAATGCGATTGGGAAAAACAAGATCATCACGTTGCGCCTGTCGCAGGATGGTGTAGATGACTTTGTTGGGGCTTGGCCGGGTGGTGTGAGTTATGCAAGCGCTATTGGCAAAGCCCTGCGCGGTGCTGAAATTGATGCGATCCATTGGTCAAGCTTTGACTGGCGCGACAATCGTGACTCTAAAAACAAAACACCAATGTCGGCAGTTATCCGCAAGGTATCTGGTATTCCGGTGATTACCAACGGCGGAATTGCTGATGGTGCTGAAGCCGAGGCGTGTCTGAAGGAGGCGGGTGGAGATATGGTGGCGATTGGCCGCCAAAGTATCACACATCCCGATTGGCCCTACATTGTGCGCTCCGGTCAGCCCTACAATTGGCTGCCCTTCGATCGGAAATATGTGATCAGGCCATCACTCGACTACGGCATCGCCTATCCGACAGCACTGCAAGACCCACAATGGTCACCGAAGTTCAAGTAAACAGGAGGAACGAAAAATGGCAAAAACTGCAACAAAGAAGAAGAAGAAAATCATCTGCGCCTTCGGTACGGACATTGACTCCGTCGCAGGCTGGATTGGGTCCTATGGCGGCGGTGACTCACCATCTGATATTCAGCGCGGTGTCTTTGCCAGTGAAGTTGGAAACATTCGCCTGCTTAATCTGTTCAAGAAATATAAATTAAAGACGACGTTCTTTATTCCCGGTCATTCGATTGAGTCTTTTCCAGATCAGGTCAAGCGTATTGCTGATGAGGGACACGAAATCGGGGCACATGGCTATCTCCACGAAAACCCCATCGCCATGACGCCAACACAGGAAGAAGACGTGTTAGCCTATTGCGTGGATTTGATTGAGCGGGTGTCCGGCCAAAAGCCGCGCGGCTATGTTGCACCTTGGTGGGAAATGTCGAATTCAACAGCAGCGCTGTTGCTGAAATATGGTTTCAAGTACGACCACAGCCAGGGCTATCGTGACTTTCAACCTTTCTACGCCAAAGTGGGCGACAGCTGGACCCTCATCGACTATTCCAAGACCGCCAAAGAATGGATGAAGCCGATGATCCATGGCAAGGAAATCGACCTCGTCGAAGTTGGTGCCAACTGGTACGTCGATGATCTTCCTCCGATGATGTTCATGAAGAAGGCCGCCAATAGCCATGGCTTTGTCAATCCGCGAGACATCGAAGAAATGTGGCGTGACCAGTTTGATTGGGTTTACGACAACATGGACTATGCGGTGTTTGCTTTCACCATTCACCCCGACGTCAGCGGCAGACCACAGGTGTTGTTGATGCTTGAACGCCTGATCAAATACATCAACAAGAAAGAAGGCACGGAATGGATGACCTTCGAGGAAATCGCCGTGGACTTCCGCAAGCGCTATCCCTTTGCAGGTGGCACGCGGCCTGAGGTGGTGTGATCCGTCACGACTTACGTTGAAGCGGCTAGCAGAAATGCGGGCCGTTTTTCTAACGCCGCAACTCGGCGCGGCGCTTTTCTGTTGTCGGCAGATCAAGGCCCCAATCATAGCCGTCATCCGTAGCTTTCAAGACTACGCCATAGACATCACGCGCATGGGCAATATCGATGAAACCGTCGAGTACATCATCGAGTACCTTTGATGGTTCGCGGTCAAGCGGGTCACCATAGCCACCGCCTGATGGGGAGATATAGGACACCACATCACCGGGCTCGACACGAAGGCCTGAAAACTTTGCGTGGTTTTGCGTGACGTCACTGGGGTTGGCGCTGTTGTAGGTTTCGAGACGACCCACCGCACCAGCGGTTCCACCAAACACACCCCATGGCGCATCCTTGTGACGGTCTGATTCATGGGTGACAAAACCGGGCGTGAGGAAACGTTGTGACTTGATCACACCCTGACCGCCGCGGAATTTGCCTGCACCTGGAAATACATCGGAGCGGCACTCATAACGATCACAGATCAAGGGGATGTGCATGCCCAAATCTTCCAGCGGATTGTTGCGGGTGTTGCGCATCAATTCTTCGATTGTGTCTGGACCATCAGACATGGGCCGGCCGCCCATGGCAGCCTCGTTCACCTCAAGAAATACCCAATAATCGCCTGATGGGCGCACACCGGAGTAAGCGGCGAATGATAATGTTGCGGCATTGCCTGCGGTGCATTTGTCTGGCAGCGCTGGTGCCAGTGCCTTGATGATCAAATCCACCACGCGTTGGATTTGGCAGAAGCGCGCTTCAGCGGCGACAGGTGGAATGGGGTTGAAAATTGAGCCCTTCGGCGCTGTCACTTTCACGGGCCGGAATGAGCCTTCGTTTTGTGGAATATATTCACTGTGCGTATAGGTATCGAGCAACAAAGAGCGGAAGGCAAAATAGCAGGCGACTTTTGTCGATCCTTCAAAGGGGACGTTAAAAGCTGTCGGCACTTGGGGTGACGAACCCGTGAGATCAACTTCTACTCCGTTCCCACGCACCTTCACTGTCACTCTGATCGGCAAGGTCTTGTCGCGGTTACGGCCGTCGTCATCGAGGAAACCTTCGGCGACATAGTCACCATCGGGGATCTTGTCGATTTCCTGGCGCAGCATGGACTCGGTGTAGTCCATCAGCTGTACCGTGGCTTGCATCACCGTTTCTTTGCCATAGGTCGTCAGCAATTCCTGGAACTTTTTAACGCCCAATTCAGCAGAGGCAATCTGCGCTTCAAGATCACCCATGACGAGACTGGGCACACGTGTGTTGTTGCGGATGTAGTTCCACACGCTTTCATTGCGATTGCCCTGATCATAGAGCTTCAATGCGTTCATCAACATGCCCTCGGCAAACATGTCGGGCACGTCGATGATAAGTCCTGGTGTTGCGGCACCAATATCGACGTGGTGGGCGGTGTTGGCAGAAAAACCCACCAGTTCTCCTTTGAAGAAGATGGGAATTACAACGGCAATGTCGGGGGAGTGGCTTGCACCAAAGTAAGGGTGATTGTGCAGAATGCAGTCGCCGGGTTTCCAGTCTTTAAGTTTGATCGTGTGCTCAATGCCACGGAGATAGCCGGGCAAGGAGCCGATGTGCATGGGTGTTGAGTCTGACTCGCAGAGTGTATTGTAGTTCACGTCAAACAACCCGGCACCCAGGTCCTGGCTTTCGCGGATGATGGATGAATAGGACATGCGGTAGAGCACATTGCCCATTTGTTCGGCGATGGAATGCAAAGCGCCACCGATGACTTGCAATGAAATCGGATCAATCTTGGCGCGGCGGCGGGTCTTGGTTTTCGAGGACTTTGCCATTTTCACTTCCCCTTACTGCCGCGACTTAAAACAATGTCACCATGGCTCATTACAATGGCCTTGTATTTTGGTGGCACCAGAGTGGTTGAATTGTGTTGAACGATCAGGGCAGGGCCGGTGATCTTGTCGCCTGCCAACAATCGTCCACGGTCATAACGCGGCGTTTTCATTGACTTGCCATCGTCAAAAACCGTTTCGCGCACATACAGTTTGGCTGCTGCCGGGTTGGTCCGGTTTCCCTTTTTTAAATTGGGTAACTTTAATATATCGACCTCAGCACTGCCGACGACACGCAAAGTGATGATCTCAACCAATTGATTTTTAAAGGCGTGACCATAGACTTGCTTGTGTTCGTCGTAGAAGCTGGTGATCACCGTGCCGATGTTGTTTTTCGACAAGGGCTGAATTGGCATGGCGGCGCGAAGTTCAAAGCCTTGGCCGACATAGCGGCACTCGGCAATGGCAGTGAAGCGCTGCTTGCTTGACGCGATGCCATCTGCAGACAGTTGCTTGCTTGCCATGTGTTTGAGATCAGCAACAATTTTGTTGGCGTCAGCAAAGTCATTGGCTTCGGCCTGGTTAGCGACGATCAGCACCGATCGTGTGAATTCATACTGCAATTCGGTGAGCAGCAAGCCCATGGCCGCCGTGATGCCAGGGTGCAAAGGTGAGATGACATCTTTTGCGTGGATCATTTCAGCAAGGGCTGTTGCATGCAAAGGCCCCGCACCACCAAAGCCCATCAAAGTGAAGTTACGGGGGTCAATGCCCTTGGCTACGGAATTGGCATTGATGGCGAGTGCCATGTTGTTGTTGACGACTTTTAGTATGCCGAGTGCTGCTTCTTTGACGGATAGCCCCAGCTTCCTGGCGATATGCTCATCGACAGCCTTGTGCGCGACAGCAGGGTCAATCTTGAGATCGCCGCCCAGAAAGTGCTCAGCGTCAAGTCGGCCAAGGACAACCTGGGCATCGGTCACGGCAGGTTCCGTTCCACCTTTGCCGTAACAGGCAGGGCCTGGGTCAGCTCCGGCAGAGCGTGGTCCAACACGGAATGCGCCGCCAGGATCAAGATAAGCAATGGAACCGCCACCTGCACCAATCGCATCAATATCAATCATCGGCACCAATACGGGCAGCGAAGCGACCTCGGTGTCGCGTGGGTTTTTGATGCGGAGTTCACCGTTTTGAACAACAGAGATATCAGCCGAGGTGCCGCCGATATCAATGGTGATGACATTCTTGGTTTTGCAGGCTGCACCTGTCCAGCGTCCACCGATCACGCCGCCAGCTGGGCCAGAGAGCAGCAAACCAACCGGCCGCACGGACGAATTTTCAATCGTTGAAATGCCGCCATTGGATTGCATGATGCGCACGGCGGCATTTATGCCGTTCTGCTTCAGGCGGTCTTCGAGGCGGCGCAGATAGAGCGATGTCTTGGGCCCGATATAGGCGTTCATTGCTGCGGTTGAAAACCGCTCGTACTCGCGGATGACATTCACCACTTCTGAGGAGCAACACACAAATGCATTCGGCATGATCTCATCCACAATGGCCTTGGCCCGCTTCTCATGGGCGTCGTTGAGGAAAGAAAACAGAAAGCAGATGATTACGGCGTCGAGGCCGCGCTTTTTGAAAAGTTCGGCAGCGGCACGCACCTGTGTTTCGTCCAACGGTGTTTCGACCTCACCTGTGGGTGGCATCAGACGTTCATCGACGACAATGCGATTGCGCCGTTTCACCAATGGCTTGGACTGCCATGGCACATCATACTGGAGCGAAAAGTTATGGGGTCGCTTGTGACGGGCCATGTGCAGGATGTCACGAAAGCCGCGCGTGGTGATCATGCCAACTTCAGCGCCTTTGCGTTCGATCACCATATTGGTGGCCACGGTGGTGCCATGGAAGACCATGTCCAAGTCGCTTGGAGCGACATTTGCCATTTTGCAAATTTCAATGATACCTTTGACAACACCAACCGATTGATCGGCTGGTGTCGATGACACCTTATGCACGAAAATACTCTGCTGTCCGGATTTTGCACTTCGTTCAAGCACAATATCAGTGAAGGTTCCGCCGACGTCCACACCCACCCTGATCATCAAGACCTCCGAGAAAGTTACTGCATTAATAACACTTCATACTTCAAGATCGTTAGAGTCAAGATAGGCCAATACATTTTTCAAGGGTTCAACGTCACCGAACTTGGCATCAATATCAAACAGGTTCCATTCAACGGCACCGGCAATGCGGTCGCCAATCCCTTCCTTGACGGCAATGGGGCGAAAACCGTCGGCAATGGCGTCTTCAATGGAGTTGCGGACACAGGCGGCAGCTGTCACGCCCGTGACGATGAGAGTATCAACCCCCATGTTTTTCAGCATGCCCGAGAGATAGGTGCCATGGAAGGCGCTGGCGCGCTTTTTGACGATGACATGTTCGCCCTCCCGCGGCTCAATGCGGCTGTCGATGGCTGCTGCCTCAGATCCAACCTTCAACACTTCAACTGGAATTTTATTGTGCCAGAGGCCCATGTCTCCTGGCACATCGCGATCTACAACATCGTAGGCCGTTGTGGTGTAAACAATCGGCAGGCCGCGGCGGCGGAAGGCTTCCAGCAACTTCTGATTTGCCGGAATAATCTCTTCCATGTTGTCACATGAGAAAGCATTTCCGGGCCGTGTCCAGGCGTTGGCGAGATCAATGATCAAGAGGGCAGGCTTTTTGCCATAGCCGACGCGGCGTTGAAAGCCGCGGGTTTTATAAAAATCAGCATTGGCTTTGAAGACGATTTCGAGAGCTTTTTTGACTTCATCGCTGGTCTGCATGGCATTCTCCGATTGGCTGATGTCGAGAGTGTGTCAGAGAAATTGATGTCGGTGAAATGTTACGTTTTGATTAATTGATAGCATTCTGCTATCAAATGGCATGATCGACATTCGACAGTGTAAAGCCTTCATTGCGGTGGCGGAAGAATTGAACTTCCACCGGGCTGCTGAAAAACTGGGTACGGTGCAACCGGCCCTGAGTCGTCTCATCGGCAATCTCGAGAGAGATATGAAGGTCAAATTGCTGGAGCGCACAACACGCCATGTGGCGTTGACCGAACCCGGTAAAATTTTTTTGGCCGAAGCGCGGGGGCTGGTCAGCCAACTTGCATCAGCCGTAAGGAACGCACAGTCGGCCTGTATGGGGACAGTGGGGACATTGACATTGGCTTACATGGACTTTGCTGTTCACAAATTGTTGCCGGACCTGCTTTCAGCTGTCTCGAAAGGCAGCCCTAACATCCGCATCAATCTCACTTACATGTCTACTGCAGAACAAAAGCTGGCATTGATGGATGGTAAGGTTGATGTTGGAATCATGATTGGGCAGATGAGCAACCCCTTCGTGGATTCCATTCGACTTGCTGATCTGGTGTTGGTTGTAGCTCTTTCTGAAAAACATGTACTCAACTCAAAGAAGACCGTAGCATTCCATGACATTGTGCGTGAGCCGGTGCTGATTGGCAGCGAGTCAGACTGGTCAGCCTTCCGTGACATCTTGTTCAGGCTCTATGCGCAGGAAGGGGCCAGTCCTGCAATCGCAGCGGAAGCTTCAAGTGCGGCTGCACTGATGGGGCTTGCGGCGAAAGGCATGGGTATCACTTTTTACGCGGGCATTCCCACGCTGTATCAAGGTGGCGCGCTGGCATTCCGGCCCATCAATCCCCGGACAACAATTCCAATTTCGCTGGTGTGGCGCAAAGGAGCCAAATTGCCATTGGTTCGTCAAATCCTGAAAGAAGCCGGCCTGGACAAGATATGATGACGGTAGCAACATCTTCTGACGGTAAAATTGACGGTATGGTCGCAATGCGGCCAGCAATAGTTGAGTCATTTCAACGTTGAATCTGACTGGTAGACGATCGAGTGGGAATAGTTGAATAGATGCTACTACCAATCGCAGTCCATTAAATTTCAATTTTTGAGATATTGATATCAAATAAACTAAGGGGCGGCAGCTATTGCTATTTGTGGCGGTTAAATCATCGCTGCAACCGTCAATGATTAATTATATTTGGAAACTGCAAGCAGAAACACTTGGGGACGCGTGCAACTCCAAATGAAGCCATGCTGCTGCAATGTCGGCATCGCAACCTCCAAACTTATGAACACAATCGCACTGAATATGAGCAGTGGTATGGTGCACTGGCAGATCGGCATTCAAATTTTGAACGATAGCAGCGTCTGCATGTCATGGCGACGATTGTAGATAACGTGCCGAGAATCCGGAACTTTGCGGGAAGCCCGGAGTTCATCCTTCGTACATGTCCGGGTGGAATGCCCGCTTCAAATGACATCGGTGAGAGAATGAATGGGTCGTGCAACTGCCGACTCTTGAACCTGACGTTTGCTGGGAGCCAAGTTATGCTGAATTTGAATGGCGTAGAGCATGTTTATCCCAACGGAACCCGTGCATTGGATGGCGTTACCATATCGATAGACAAGGGCATGTTTGGTCTGCTTGGACCGAATGGGGCAGGAAAGTCGTCGCTCATGAAAGCGATAGCAACACTCCAGATACCGACCGCCGGTGACATACAATTTGGAGACATCAATGTTCTGACAGAGCCAGGACGTCTGCGAGCCGTGCTCGGCTATCTGCCCCAGGAATTTGGTGTTTATCCGCGCGTGTCAGCCTATGATCTGCTGGATTACATGGCATCACTGAAAGGCATCGTCTCGGCTGCTGATCGCCGAGCAACGGTCGAGACGCTGCTTGTCAAAACCAATCTTTGGAACGTGCGCACCAAGGCGGTTGCGGGTTTTTCGGGAGGCATGCGCCAACGTTTCGGCATCGCCCAGGCGCTGATCGGCAATCCGCAATTGATCATCGTGGACGAACCGACTGCGGGTCTCGACCCTGAAGAGCGCAACCGCTTTCATAATCTGCTGGTCGAAATTGGGGAACATGTCGTTGTTCTCTTGTCGACCCACATTGTAGACGACATCGCCGATCTCTGCCCGCGCATGGCCGTGTTGGCGGCGGGTCGCATCCAGCTTGAAGGAGCACCAAGTGATCTAATTGCACGCAGCCGTGGCCACATGTGGTCAAAAACCATAGAACGTGACAGTCTTGATGAGGTCAAGGCTGGATATGAAGTTGTTTCGACCAGATTGTTTGCTGGCCGCACCATTGTTCATGTATTGGCGGAAAAAGATCCCGCCAACGGATTCTCACCAGTCGAAGGTGGTTTGGAAGATGTCTATCTGACGACCGTCGCGCGCAGTCGCCGCGCCGCTGCACAGATGGCGGCATAGGCAAGAGCCATGTTCAGAAACATAGCCCTTTTCGAGCTGCGCTACCAGTTTCGCAACCCGTTGTTCTGGGGGTCGGCGATCCTGTTCTTTCTGCTGACTTTTGCGGCGTCGACTGTTGAAATAATTCGTCTTGGCAGTGGCGGTAACATCCATAGCAATGCGCCGACGGCAATTGTCCAAGTGCAGCAGATCATGTCGCTGTTATTCATGTTCGTCACAACGGCGTTCGTTGGCGGGGTTGTTGTGCGCGATGATGAAAGCAATTTTGGCTCTATCATCCGATCAACCAAGGTGGGCAAGTTGCCCTACATGCTGGGCCGCTTCAGCGGCGCCTTCGTCGGTGCCGCAATGGCGTTTGTTGCTGTGCCACTCGCGATCTATGTCGGCACTTTCATGCCTTGGGTTGATCCTGACAATCTTGGCCCAAATCGCCTTGGGGATTATCTGTTTGGCTATTTCGCCGTAGCGCTTCCAAATTTGCTGATTACATCGGCAATTTTCTTCGCCATTGCCAGTTGGACGCGGTCGGTGACTTACAGCTACCTCACCGTGATCCTGTTCATCATTGCATATTTCGCGTTGATTGCCATGCTTGCGAAGTGGCCAGAATTGTCGTTGGCCGCTCTTTTCGAGCCCTTCGGCACTGTTGCTTTCGGTCTCAGCATCCGCTATTTGAGCCCGGCCCAGTCCAACACGGAAGCGCTGCAGCTGACAGGGTTGCTCCTCGGGCACCGTTTGCTGTGGCTCACGATTTCCGCTGCAATCATCGCCCTCGCAATCTGGCGCTTTCGTTTTGCTGATCTTGGTGTTTCAACGCGAAGCATAAAGCGCCAAGCGATACGCGATCAGAAACTGGCGGCAGTGCAGCCTGTCACGGTCAACCAGTTGCCGGCAACCGCGCCCACGCGCGCAAGGGTGCATCAACTGTGGGTAACCACGAAGCTCGAGTTAAAACTCATCTTTAAAAGCCCGGCCTTCTGGGTGCTGGCGATTGTCGGCGCGCTGAACCTCACCATCACCCTGAACATTGGAGGGCTTTTTTATGGCGTTCCAATTTTGCCCCGGACTTTTGCAATCATCGACATTGTTCGCGCCACTTCGTCGATCATTACTACGCTGATGGCGATCTACTTTGCAGGTGAGGTCGTCTGGCGCGAACGCGAGCGGCGCTTCAACGAAATCATCGATTCCGCTCCACTTCCCAATTGGGTTTCCCTGATTTCCAAGCTGACCGCCGTGGTCGTCGCACTGCTTGGGCTCAGCGTCGGGGCCGTGTTGCTCGAGGCGATCATCTATCAGTTTCTGGGCGGCATGACCGATATTGAGTTCACTCGATGGCTGACATGGTTCGTCATGCCGGGCGCGCTTTACGTCGTCCATATTTCAGTGTTGGCAGTGGTGGTGCAAGCGGTCAGTCCGAACAAGTTTGTCGGCTGGGCGATCATGTTGCTTTACCTGATCGCCGGGATCGTTTTACCGACTTTTGGTCTGGACCATCCACTCATAAAGTATGCCGAAGTGACGATGCCGCTATCGGACATGAATGGCGCGAACTATGGTGGTGCCACGGGATGGTGGCTCCGTCTCTACTGGACAGCCTTTGCCCTGATCCTGATTGTGATTGGCCATTTGATGTGGCGGCGGGGGACTGCTGTCACACTTGCGAGCCAATTTCGTACACTGCCGACGCGATTGCGTGGAATATCACTGGTGTTGCTGACCTTCGCGCTGGTTCTTACGGGCGGTATCGGCGGCTTTTTGTATTACAACATGAACATTCTCAACCACTATGCGCAGAGCGGCGAAACCGAACGCAGTCTCGCAAGCTACGAGAAGCAATACGCCCGCTATGCCGGCCTGGCGCAGCCGACGCTGACCGACATCAAGCTCAAGGTCGATCTTTATCCGACGCGTGGTGCGATGCTGGTGAATGGCACCTACCGCTTTGTGAATGCAACATCTGCTGCAATCTCGACCCTCCACATTCGCACCATGCCCGGCTTGAACTTGCCACTCAGCGCTGTGTCTGTGGTTGGCGCAAAACTTCTGCGAGATGACCAGGAGCATCATCACCACATTTATCAATTTGATAAACCACTACTGCCCGGCGAGAGCGGTACGATTTCATTTCAAACAGCAGTCGAAAAGCGTGGCTTGCCCGCTTTGCCGAGAGAAGCACTTGCCTATGAAACCGACGCGCAGCCCGCGGCGAATGGAACCTATGTCGTTAGTTTCCAGATTTTACCGCTGCTTGGGATGGATCGTACGGGCTTTCTGGCGGACAATAGTTTACGGCTGAAGCATGGCCTCGCTCCTGACTTACCGACACCGAAGCTGGAAAACACAACAGCGCAAGTTCGCAACTACGCGGGGCTAGAGCGTGTCAATACCGACATCACGGTGACGACAGACGCTGATCAAACGCTGGTGTCGACGGGTGAGCGCATGTCAGACATGGTCGTTGCTGGCCGCCGGACTGCGCGATTTGTGTTGCCTGTGCCGTCGTATAACTTCATCACCATCCAGTCTGCGCGGTACAACGTCAAAACAGCCGATGCGAGCGGGGTTAAACTGGAAGTGTATTACCACCCCGAACATGCGGTGAATGTTGATCGCATGCTGGACGCAATGCGGACTTCGCTGGATTACTACCGCAAGAATTTCGGACCCTACCAATATCCCTATGCCCGGATCATTGAACGCCCGGGCTATGGCGGTGGCGCAAACTCTGCGGCTGGCACGATCGGTTATTCCGAGAAGGTGGGATTTGTGATGGATTTCAGTGATCCAAAACAACTCGACTTTGTTTCTTACCTCACCGCGCACGAGCTGGCGCACCAATACTGGTTCCACCAACTGATGCCGGCGGACATGGAGGGTGCAGAAGTTTTGACTGAAGGACTTGCGCAATATTCGGCACTGATGGTGATGAAGCAACGCTATGGCGCAGAACAGGTCCGTATCTTCCTGAAGTATGAGCTCGATCAGTATCTTCAGGGCCGCCGAACCGAATTGGCTGAAGAAAACCCGCTTGGCCGCACGCGCAACCAAGGTTACATCCACTACAACAAGGCATCAATCGTGATGTTTCTTCTCCAGGACCGCTTGGGTGAGGACCGCGTGAATGCCATGTTGCGCACACTGCTCGACCGCTATCGCTTCAAGTCCGCGCCCTATGCGCGCTCCAGCGACCTGATCGACGGGTTCCTGTCGTTGGCCCGCACGGATGCTGAGCGTCACCTGATCGACGATCAGTTCTACCGCATCACGTTGTATGATCTGAAAGCGTCGCAGGCGACTGTCCGCCAACTGGCAAACGGTCAGTTCGAAACCACTGTCACTGTCGATGCTGCGAAAACCTACGCAGACGGTCAGGGCAACGAGCAACAGGCTGCATTCGATGAATTGGTCGATGTCGGGGTCTTCACCGCCAGCCCCGCCGACAACGGTTTCAGCCGCGAAGCCGTCGTGATGATGCAGCGCCAGTCGATCCGTTCGGGGGCGCAGCAACTAAGAATCGTTACAAAGCAGAAGCCGCTTTATGCCGCGATTGATCCTTACATCCATTTCATTGACCGCACTGCGAACGACAATATCATAGCAATAGTTGAGCCCACCCAATGACTGAAAATACAATCGCTGATGAAGTCGCCAGGAGCATATCATGACAGAGACGAATCTAAAGCCGTTGCGATCTCTTCTCGGCACTTGGAACGGAAGTGGACAGGGGCCGCAGGGACCGTTTGCGGTTCGCGCTGAATTCGAGGAACGGGGGCGTTGGATCCTGCTTCGTCATCAGATCAGTCCTCCGGGCAGCTCCGAACCGTTTTACTATTCGACTCAGGTGTTCGGCTTTGACGATGTCGGCCTGACGCTGGACTACTTCGACACCGCCGGGTCGTTTCACTTTAGGGGTGATCGCGGCGGCGATAAACTCGCCTTTTCGTGGAAGAATGACGGTACCCAGGGCAGCGACGTGTGGAAGGCGTCAAAATACACATTCGTCGGCCCGGCGATGATGAGCTTCAGCTATCAGTCGTGCGAACGCCTGAATGGCGAAGACGCCCAGGTCATCGAGTTCATGGGCGAGCTAAACAAGGCCTAGCGCCGTCGACAAGGTCTAGGCTCCAATACCTGATTCTATCGGCAGCAAGCCAGTGGCTTCACAGATGCTGACAGTCGGAACCTTATGGTTCATGAGACGTTTTTTCTTCACAGAAATAGATTAGAGAACGAAAATGAAAAAGTTTTTTATAGGTATTGTTGCAGCTGCAACTTTCCTTGGCGGAGTGGCAAGTGTCGCAGAAGCCAAAGCCAAATTTGAATTGTATCTCGGTGTGCCCTATTGGAATGAACAGATAGCACCGAATTACCAGTATTATCCAAACCGTGGCTGGTACCTCGACAGTGGCCAATACAATGATCGGCCCAACTACGGTGGTCGGCCAAACTACGGTCGGAAGATGTCCTGCAGCCAAGCCCGGAGAATGGTGCGGAATTCTGGTTATCGGAATGTTGAAACCAGAGACTGTGGCGGACGCATTTACATGTTCAGTGGTCGACGCAACGGCCAGCGCGTCTTTGTGTACGTCAACGCGCGTACCGGCCAGACCTGGCGAGGCTGAACCACGGTTCTCGTTTCAGGCCGTCAGTCACAGAAATCGCCGGGTATGGAGTAGTACGATGATGACCATCACTTCTTTTGCCGCACTGGCGATTGCTGTGGGCTTGGCTGTTGGAACGGCAAAGGCCGGGGACAGCATTCCGGGCCCTGCAGGCCAACTCTTTTTTGACGACGGCGGTGCAGGCGGAGTGCCCGTCGTATTCATCCATTCTTTTTCAGGCGACACCACGCATTGGTCCGCTCAACTCAAGCATCTGCGTAAAACCCGTCAGACCATTGCGCTTGATTTGCGCGGCCATGGACAATCGGAAGCGCCTGCAAATGGCGACTTTTCCATTGACGGGTTGGAGGCTGATGTCTCCGCAGTTGTGACCAAATTGAAACTTGAGCGCTTCGTACTGGTGGGTCACAGTATGGGAGGCCCCACGGCAATTGCTTACGCTGCCGCGAACCCATCGAAGGTGGCAGGACTCGTTCTGGTAGCTTCAGCCGCAAAGACACCGCCTGAGATGGGCAAAGAAGTGATTGCCGGTCTCGAGAAGGATTTCAACGCAGTTTACAAGGACTATGTGGAACAGCTCGTCAGTGGAGCACAGCCGGAGGTGGCCGCCAAAGTTCGCAAGGGCATGCTGGCGGTGGACGAGAAAACCGCGATGACCATCATCGAGGTGCTTTTCGCCCATGATCCTCTGCCTGGCCTGGAGCAGTATCCTGGTCCCAAGCTCGCCATCACCACAACAACAGGCGACACGCCGATGGATCTGCACCGCCAGGCCGACCTGCCCCATGAGATGGTGAAAGACAGCAGCCACTGGCCGCAGATGGACAGGCCTGAGGAGTTCAACCGCATCCTCGACGGTTTTCTGAAACAGCGCGTGGACTGATCCCCACTGCAAACCGGAGTAACCAAAATGCCATTCAAATATTCAAAGGCGTTCAGCAGTTTTTCGGTGGATGATCTTGCCGAGGCGAAAAGATTCTACGGTGAGATTCTTGGGCTGAAAGTCAAGGAAACCCCGGAGGGGCTTGAACTGCACCTTTCTGGCGAAACCATGCCTGTGTTCGTCTACCCCTCCGACGACTATCACACGCCCGAGCACACGGTACTGAATTTCATTGTCGATGACATTGATGCAGCAATTCAGGATCTCAAGAAGCAGGGCATCGCCATGCAGCACTATGACCTGCCGGACATGAAGACGAATGCGCAAGGTGTCATGCGGACCAAGGCCGGAGAGCCGGGGCCAAAGGCCATCGCATGGTTCAAGGACCCCGCCGGACACATTCTGTCGGTGCTGGAGCAATAGCCCGGCACCTCCAATGGAAAAGGCCACATCATGAACCGCCGAAATTTCTTCGAGACAGCGGGCAGCGCAGCAATCCTGCCGGAACTCGTTTTGCCCGTCTCGGCAGATAATACGTCAGAAAGTTCACAAACCATGACGATTGCACCTTTCAAAATCAAAATTCCGCAAAAGCAGATTGACGATCTGAAACTGCGGCTGGAAAACACGCGCTGGCCGTCGGCCATTGGCGACGATTGGAATCGTGGTCAACCCGTTTCCTTTATCCAGGAACTGACCAAACAGTGGCTCAACACATATGACTGGCGCAAACACGAGGCGGAACTGAACAGCCATCCGCAGTTCATGACGGAAATTGATGGTCAGCCCATTCATTTTCTGCACATCAGATCGCCCGAGCCAAAAGCTTTTCCGCTGATCCTTACGCATGGCTGGCCAAGTTCAGTGGCCGAATATCTTGGTATCATCGGGCCGCTCAGCGATCCGCGGGCGCATGGCCTTGATCCGTCCATCGCTTTTGATCTGGTCATCCCATCCTTGCCCGGTTTTGGCTTTTCAAGCCCGATGACGGTGCCCGGCTGGGATACCGCGCATGTGGCAAAAGCCTGGGATAAGTTGATGAAGCGTTTGGGTTACACCCGCTACGGTGCCCAAGGCGGCGATGTTGGTGCGCTGGTCGGCAAAGAACTTGGGATCCTGAAACCCAAGGGACTGATTGGTACCCATCTGCAACAAGTCTTTGCCTTCCCCAAGGGTACGCCCGGCGAGATGGACAAGTTGTCGCCATTCGAAAAGGAAGGAATGGCCATTCTGAAGACCTTTGAAAAATTCGGTGGTTATCAGCCAATCCAGCAGAAACGACCTGGGACACTTGCGTACGGTCTTGTTGATTCCCCGGTCGGACAAATGGCTTGGAACACCGAGCTGTTCTTCGGCTTTTCAGGCGAAGCCGCTAAATCCTTTGATCGCGACTTATTTCTAACCCACGCTTCAATCTATTGGTTTACAGCGACTGGCGGATCGGCGGCAAACATCTACTATGAAGATGCGCAGTCTGGCTCAGGCTATAGCGAGAAGCGCAATGACACCCCCACCGGCGTCGCAGTGTTCCCTTACGATTTTCGCTCAGTCCGCAGTTTCGCAGAGCGCGCTAATAACATCGTACACTGGACCGAAATGCCCAAAGGCGGCCATTTTGCAGCACACGATACTCCTGATCTGCTCGTGGCAGATATCAGAACATTTTTTTCAAAATTAATTTGACCCAACAAAAGAAGGTGTCTGGCGCAGTAGCCGAACCCGAAAGCTGGAAGAAAATATTCAAGAAACCGAGGAAGCCGCCATGAAAAAACCTGCTGCAAAACAAAAACCGAAACTTACCGTCACGATGTGGTTGTCACTCGACGGATTCATTGCTGGCCCAGGCGGAGAGCTTGACTGGATTATGGGCGACGACGAAATGTCAGACTATGAGATCAACCTCATCAGCCAGGCAGATACGCTGTTGCTCGGTCGCAAGACATACCAAGAGTTTTACGCCTATTGGTCGGAGAAAGGTCCGCCGAAAAACGGCTGGGAAAAAATCTTTGCCAAGAAAATAAATGACTTGCACAAAGTAGCAATCAGCAAAACGCTAGAAAAAGCCGAATGGGATGACTCGGAAATCGTGTCAGGCGTTGCGACGGAAAAGATTAAAAAGCTAAAAGATGAATCGAAAAAGGGCATCTTGATCTATGGCAGCGTCAGCATTGTGCAACAGCTTGGCAATCTTGGCCTGATTGACGAATACCAGTTGCTTGTCCATCCCGTATTGTTGAGCCAAGGCAGAAAATTGTTCGAGGACGTCAACAAAACAGGCCTGAAACTGGTTTCATCAAAAGCCTTCAAATCCGGCGTCATGGTGCTGACTTACCAACCAACAAAGACGTGATGAAGCTATGACAACACAGCAAGACTAAACTTAAAACTGAAAAAGAACACACCATGAAAAAAACCACTGTGAAAGCCATCCCCGATGGCATGAACTCTTTGACAGCGTATTTGACCTGCGATGGCGGAAGCGCTGCGATTGCCTTTTACAAAAAGGCATTTGATGCCGTGGAAATATCGCGGCTGGCCGGAAAAGACGGGAAGATTATGAACGCAATGATCCGCATCGGCGACTCAAACTTGATGATCATGGACGAGTATCCCGAAATGAAAGCGTTAGGGCCCAAGTCGTTGAAGGGATCTCCCGTAACGATCCATCTGCAGGTCGAAGATGTTGATGCCGTGTCG
>JANNNG010000158.1:0-5541 GCA_031398425.1 Hyphomicrobiales bacterium
TCATTTTCATTTCTTTGACACAGAAAAGCAGACGCTGATGGACATTGACATGGGTGGTGTCACGGTCTCAGGCATTCCAGCCGTGCCTAAGGGCAAGGTGATTGACCGGGTTGATGTCATCGTGCGCTTGCGCGACCAGCACTAGCGAGCGGCGTAGATCTCCAACGACGGGATTTCTACGTCCCCATCTTCACCACAGTAAAGCCTGCCGGATTTTTCCTGCATGCTGCGGTTCAAGACGTGGCGGCGCTGGGTTTCATTCCGAATGCGGTTGAGGGAAAGAACCGTCGGCGCAAGAGCGGTTTCATTTGCGCGCAATTGCGCGACTCTATCGTCTGTCATGGGATGCCTCGCTTTGTGTCAAAACACGAACTGAAGACACTCCCCCGAAGTGCAAAGCACTCTGTCTGTGGAGCTTCATAGCATGTTATTGCTTTGCAACAAAGCGGAATTCCATCTGGCTCAACCTTTGGTAACCAACTGGCGGGCCGTCGCTTCGTCGGTGATCAGCACATTGGCTTCAACGAATTTCAAGCCGCCCAGAAGGGCATCGACTTTTTCTAGACCACCTGAAATCAAGAGCCGCTTGGGAACCCGCTTCAAGCGCTCAACAGGCATGGACATGACACGACGGTTGATGGGGTGATCGACGGCGTGGCCGTTCTTGTCGAAAAAGTTATACAGCATGTCTCCCACGGCACCCGCCTTGACCAAGGACTTGCGCTCTTCCTCGGTGAAGAAGCCGAAGCGGAACGACGTTGATTCCGTTGACATGGTGCCGACGCTGAGCAGCGCCATGTCCATGCGTTCGGACCGATTGAGCACATCGTCAAGGCCGCAACGCTCTATCAAGGTTCGGCGAGTTTCTTCGGAATCGACCACGGCGGGTGCCGCCAGCAAATAGCAATTGGCCCCCACGGTGTTGGCGAACTGCCAGGCAAATTCCGCTGGGTTGAAGCGTCGTGCCTGCACGATGCCGCCAAGCAGGGATACGACTTCCATGCCGGTCAGTTCCCGCGGACTCAGGGTTTGCAAGGATGCAAACAAAGTGGCACCCCAGCCGACACCCAGGCAGGAATTGTCGGTGAGTTGATCGGTGATGTACATGCCTGCGGCGTTGCCGATGACTTTGGCTGTATTGGCCGGGTTTGCGGGTTCGGGCACAACGACGGCATCCAGCAGGCTGAATTTCACCTTGAGTTCGGCTTCGAGATCAAGACACTCCGCCACGTGGCCGGAAATCCAGATTTTGACTTCGCGCTGCTTCAGGGCTTCGTTGATATTGCGGACGACGGTCACACGGCCAATGCCCAGCTTGTCGGCGATTTCGTTCTGAGTCAGGCCTTCGACATAATACATCCAGGCGATGCGCATGCGGTTACGGGCGATGCGACCTGCCCCGCGTTCGGCCATCAGTTCGTCAGTGATAAGCTGTTCTGTGGACTTTTCTGACATGGGAGTGACGCATCCAGCCTAGGCTTTCCCGCACGATGCCGGGAACGTTACATTCTGCATCTCCATAGCACTTTTGTAGCTTTTCGATAGGCCCCTTCCCACAGAGCCAACTCTGTGTTCAAATCCATTCAGAAAAAATACTTGAAGGCCATTACGAAACATTTGCATTCTAGAAATACATAATGTAGTTTAATTCAGAAATCTGAAAAACAGTCCGCAGAGACTGAATTGGGAGGTTTGACGGCATGCTCAGTCGGGAGCTCATCTGCCCTTATTCCCTGAATTTCGAGTGCGCGTGTGCTCCGAAAAACCTTCGCCATGGCTGGCCTGCCATGTGGCGCGGGACACCAGTCAAAGGCCAAATCAATGGAGGAATTGCATGACTTTACGAAACAAGGGGCTGACCCGCCGTTCGCTGCTGAAGTCCACGGCTGCGACGGGTGCCGCACTCGCCACAACAGCGGGTGTGAACATGTTCAACATCAACCCGGCCTTTGCCCAGATGAAGAACCCGGCTGACGTATTGGCCACACTCAACGTCGGCAAATTCGTCAAGAAGGAATATCGCGAGCAATACAAGCTCAGTGACAATGACGAACTGTGGGACCCCAAGAAAGACTGGATTCGCACTGCTGACTGGGAAGGCATTCGCAAGGAACACGCTGGCAAGACTGTGCGGTTCGCCGTGGGTGCTGCAGACCGTGAATCGGCCCAGGAACAGACGCAGCCCTTCGCGGATCTCTCCGGCATCAAGATCGACGTTGTTTCGATTCCAGACGATGCCATGTACGACAAGGTGGTTGCGGAGTTCCTTTCTGGCAATGCGGGCTTCGACGCCATTCAGTTCTTCTCGCCGTGGCTTGGTGACTTTGCTGCCCAAGGCTTCCTGAAGCCGCTGGACGAATATGTGGCCAAGTGGGCGCTGCCGTTTGATGACTGGTATGAAACATATCAGGCCAATTATGGCCGATGGGGTGACAAGGGCATCCTGGGCATTCCGTTCGATTGCGACATCCAGCAGGTGCACGTGCGTCCGTCGGTGTTCAAGAAGATCGGCATCAACGAAATCGACCGCGTCAAAACCATTCCGTCCTACGACGAAATGCTGCGCATCGCACCCGAACTGAACAAGGCCGAAAAAGGCGTTGCCGGTATCGGCCTGATGGCTGGCCGTGGCTTCTGGGCAACCTATGCCTGGGAACACATTGCCGCCCAGTACGGCATGCACCTGTTCAACGACAAATGGGAGCCGATCTTCAACGGCGATGCTGGTGTGAAGGGCCTCGAAATGCTCGCAGCTCTTTCGAAGCATGCCATCGAAGGCGTTGCCGCTGCCGACTGGCCAACCAACCGCGCAGCCATGCTCGGCGGCCAGATTGCCTGCAACATCTCGTGGCAGGATACCGGTACACAGGCCACGCGTGCTGACCAGTCGAAGATTGGTGAAGACATCGTGACGTTGTATGAACCACGCGTTGCAGGCGGCACCTATGCGCCACCAAACATCGCTGGATCGACATCGGTGGTTGCGGCGACTTCGCCAGAACCAGAAGCGGCATTCCTGATGCTTGCCTTCCTGACAACGTCGTCGATCATGGCCATGAACGAAGCCAATGCCAACGGTGTTGCGCCCGGTACCAAGTCCGTGCTCGCCAACGAGAAGCTTCGCGCTGTTTCGCAACCTGCAAAGGTCTGGGCCGAGTCGCTGGATTACGCCTGGTGCGCGCCGCGCATTCCATCGGGCTTCCAGGTCGAGCAGGAGATCGGCTTCCTCGTCAACGAAGTGATCGTTGGCACCAAGAAGCCGAAGGAAGCACTTGATGAAGCTGCGGGCAAAGTAAAGGCCATCATGGAAAAGAACGGCTTCTACAAAGGCGCCGACCCGATGAACTTCGCCGCTACCGAACCAGGCCTCTGGATCGGCAAGGGCAAGGCTGTTCCAATCTGATACCTCCCTGAAACTGTTGGCCGGGGGAAACCCCGGCCATTTTTAGGTTCAGCATGGTGCGTGCTGAAACACCCCCTCCCCCTTCGGGTACTCCCCCGGCTTCGCCGAGGGAGAAAAATCTTCTCCCTCGCGCCGAAGGCGTGGGGGAGTACCCGAAGGGGGAGGGGGTCTTTCAACAAGTGACCGCCGAAAAAATGAACACCACCACACGTCCACCGCTCCGTCGCCGTTCGCCATTCATGCGAAAGGCCTTCCCTTATTTGCTGGTGGCACCGACGTGTCTTTATCTTCTGGGCATCACGTTATGGCCCGGCATTTTTGCACTTTATCGCTCCCTGTACACAGGCAAGTTCGACTGGCACCAAAGCAAAAACTTTGTCGGCTTTGAAAATTACGGCATACTTTTTGCTGACGAGCATTTCTGGATTGCCATCTGGAACACGCTGCTGTTGGGTTCCATCACGCTGGCCATCGAATTTGCCATTGCACTTTTTCTGGCTGCGCTGGTCTATCGTTCACCGTTTGTAAAGGGCTGGCGCATCCTGTTCATGCTGCCGATGCTGTTCATGCCGTCGGCGGTTGGTTACCTTTGGAAACTGATCTTCAACGATGGCCGCGTGATGGCCGATCTTCTGAACCGCGTCGGCCTGGTTGACGGTGGCATTGACTGGATGGCACACACGTTCAACGCACGCTTTGTGCTTGTACTGACTGACGTTTGGCAGTGGACGCCGTTCCTGTTCATCATTCTCGTGGCCGGACTGCAAGGTCAGGACAAGGAGATCGAGGAAGCAGCACGACTCGATGGCGCGTCGTTCGGGAAAGTGTTCTGGAACATTTCGTTTCCGTTGTTGCGGCCTGTCATTGCCATCGCATTGGTTTTGCGTGGCATTGACCTTCTGAACAACATGTCGGCGGTCAACATCATCACGCAAGGTTCCCCGGCAGGTCGTACCGAAACGCTGAGCTTTTTCATCTATCGCACGGCCTTCCGCAGTTTTGACCAGGGCTATGCGTCAGCTGCCTCGGTGCTGCTGCTGATTGCCACCATCATTCTTGCACAGATCCTCGTGCGTAAATTCTTCAAGTCAGGAACTGAGTCATGAGCAAGCGCATGGAAGGCCCTCGCTGGGGCTGGATGGTTTTGACGATCTGGGGCATTTTTGCATTTCTGCCCATTCTTTACTTTGCTTCGATTGCACTTCGGCCCCGCAATGAAATCATTGCGCCGCAGCCGATTTATTTTCCCACACTGACGATTGAGACCTGGGCCAAGATCTGGAATGAGTGGCCGATTGGCCTCTACTTCTACAATTCCATGGTTGCAATCACGGGCAGTGTTTTCATCTGCCTGATCCTGGGTGTTCCCTGCGCCTATGCGCTGGCGCGCTACAAGTTCAAGGGCAATGCTGACATTGGCAACTATATTCTCTCCACCAAGATGATGGCACCCGCCGCCGTGGTGGTGCCAATGTTCTTCCTGTTTGGCAAACTGGGACTGATCGATTCGGTCTGGGCGCTGATGCTGGTCTATGCCGCCATGAACCTCTCCATCGTGGTGTGGATCGTGCGCAGTTACATGATCGACATTCACCCTGAAATTGAAGACGCGGCGCGCACCGATGGTGCTTCTGACTTGCGTATCCTCTGGGAAATCATCATTCCCATGTGCCTGCCCGGCATCATTACGGCGGCTGTGATTGCCGCGATCTTTGCCATGAATGAATATCTGTTCACGTTGATCATAGCGTCGAAGAATGCCTATCCCTTGTCGGTGGCGCTTGCGAACTTCTCGGGGGGATCGGACGGGATCATCTACAACGCAATTGCGCTGGTGGGCTTCCTCGCTTTCTTCCCGGCGCTTTTGCTCGTGATTCTGATCCAGAACCATTTGTCACGCGGGTTGACGATGGGTGCAGTGAAGGGCTGAGAAGTCCCTCTCCGTCACGCGCTACGCGCGCGCCACCTCTCCCGCAAGCGGGCGAGGAAAAGGTTTTTCCTCGCCGGCTTGCGGGAGCGACTATCTGGTCTGTCAAGCTAGTTTTGCATGTTGAAGCCTGACGTCGCGGACTTTTGCGTTGAGTCTGATGAGGAGCTTGTGAGCGAGAGCGATACGGATGACCATTTTGGGTTTGCCC
>JANNNG010000164.1:0-23243 GCA_031398425.1 Hyphomicrobiales bacterium
ATAGTTGCGTCGGCAGGAGCGGATAGCGCCGAAGCCGCGACCGGGAAAAGTCTGTACGAGCGGCTGGGCGGCGTCTTTGCCATTGCGGCTGTGGTGGACCACTTCAGCGACGCGGTGGTTAAGAATCCGATTGTCGGACAAGAGTCAAAAAACCCGCAGCTGCGGGAATGGCACACCAAGAACCTTGGAAGGCTGCCCGGACTTAAATTCATGCGGACACTGTGGGTTTGCAAAGTTTCGGGTGGTCCCTTCGAGTATACCGCCACCATGCCTGGCGCCACGCCGCTTGGCCTTGAGGCAGCTCACCGAGACCTGCGGATTTCCCCTGCCGAATTCGATGAAGTCGCAGCGGAACTCGGACGTACACTCGACATGTTCAAGGTGCCACAGGCAGAGAAGGATGAAGTCCTGGCAGCCTTCGCCGCCCACAAAGACGAGGTGACCTCCGGCAGCAAAGGCTAGGGTCATTAGACGGGCGGTTGAACTTGAGGCACCGTGTTTCAGCGAACTCCAGACTTTCGACGATCCTGCTGGCTGAGAGTCTGGCTTCCGACTTTAGTGCACTTCTTTCGGGTCCACGAAGTGTGGGTCCTTGTGATGATACTCGCCGTCGGCACGCAGCTTGTTTTTGAAGGATCGCGTTGGCAACTCTACCCCGTCTATCTGTTCACCTGTTTACTGCTTGCGAATTTGATCTGGCGATTGCCGAAGCATTATGTGGGTGTCATCGGCACACTGGCCATTGTGGTCGCAGTCACTTCGTTTCTGTTGTTCCCGGTATTTCGTTTCGCCGCGCCAACAGGTCCATATGACATAGGCACTGTGACATATCATTGGGTGGATGGTTCGCGTGCAGAAGTTTTCAGCAGTGATCCAAACACCCATCGTGAAATGATGGTTCAAATTTGGTATCCGGCCAAGCAAGACTCAACCTTGCCATTGGCCCCTTATGTTGAAGATGCGAATGCGCTCTCAGAGGCTCAATCAAGGTTGCATGGTTGGCCGTCCTTCATGCTCGGGCATCTCAAATACATAGAATCCAACGCCAGAATTGGTGTGCCGGTGGCGGAAGATCGCCCAAAATCTCCAGTCCTCATATTCTTGGAAGGTATCACCGGCTACCGACAAATGAACACTTTCCAGGTTGAGTACTTGGTGTCACGTGGCTACGTCGTGATGGCGATTGATCAGCCCTATAGCGCGGCCACAGTGGTATTTCCAGACGGCAGGACAATTGCAGGCTTGTCGAAGGATCAAATGAACCCTCTCATTCAGCAGAGCATTGTCGCAGATAAAAATGCGCCCACACTACATGGGGTCACGTTCGATGCTGGTATTACTCCCTATCTTGCAAAGGACGTTGAGTTTGTTCTGGATCAACTAGACGTGCTGAACAGGGATGATGCAAAGGGCCTATTGAAGGGTCGCCTTGACCACAATCGCATTGGAATTTTTGGAGTATCACTGGGCGGCATTGTCGCTGCTGAAGCGTGCCGCACTGAGCGCCGATTGCGCGCCTGCTTAGTGATGGACGCACCAATGCCTGCGTCCGTTGTGCATGATGGGCTACAGCAACCCACCATGTGGATCACCCGTGACGCACTGACAATGCGAAATGAAGCCTGGTCGCAATTTGACATTGATCAACATCAAAAGTCCATGCGGACGGTCTTTGAAAAGTCTACGGGCGATGGGTACTTCGTGGAGATATCCGGATTATTTCATGCCAATCTGACTGATATTCCGCACTTCTCACCGCTTCTCAAATGGTTTGGTATCACGGGCACCATCGATGCAACACGTAGGCACAGTATCGTCAACGCCTACACCGTTGCATTTTTTGATCAGTACCTAGAAGAATCGCTGGCAGCAATTCTTGGTAGTCCAGGAGAAAACTTCGCAGAAGTGCGGCTTGAAAGAAAATGAGCAGGAACCCATCATCAAATGAATCTCCCTGGACTTTCTTCACCTTGGTCTTTGCACTTTCGGTTCCATTATGGATTATTGGTGCGGTCAGCGGATTGTTGCTGCCGCTGGGCCTGCCTCTAGGCGCATTGATGAGTTTCAATCCACTCATTGCGGCAGCATTGCTGGTCTATCAGCGCGATGGCAAAACCGGTGTGAAAATTCTACTGCGACAGTCAGTCGATCCACATCACATAACCGCCAGATGGCTTGTCATTGCGGTTTTTCTGATGCCGATTGCTATGGGTTTGGAGTACGAATTTCTGAGAATATCCGGAGAGGCCATTCCTCCACCCGATTTTTCCGTTTCCAGCGCAGTGTTAATGTTCGCTGTTTTCTTTGTTGCAGCCATTGGTGAAGAAGCGGGCTGGCAAGGCTATGCGGCGAGATTGCTACAAGACAGGCATAGTGCGTTGACGGCCAGTCTCATCCTGGGGCTGATCTGGGCAATTTGGCATATCGTGCCATTTTTGCAAGCGGGCCGCTCACCTTCCTGGATCTGGTGGCAATGCCTGACCATGCTGCCAGCAAGGATCATCATCGTCTGGTTCAGCAATAATACAGGGCACAGTGTTTTGATCGCCGTGTTGTTTCATACCATGATGAATGTCAGTGAGTTCCTGTTTCCCCACAATGGTTCGAACTACAACCCACTCGTCACTTTTGTCTTGTTGGCGCTTGTAGCCACAACAGTCACCGTTCTCTGGCGGCCGCAAACCCTCGCCCGCTTCAAATGTCTGCGATACCCTAGGTAGTTTCCGATACTTCCTGCATGGCAACCCAAAGGTTAAACAGACGTTGTAAGAATGAACATCAGATCGAATGTTCGACTGATGCATTCATCCTGCTCTCGAATGAAGGAAATACCATGTCACATGATAGCCAGTTGAAACAGTCTGTACTTGATGAATTGAAATGGGAACCCAGCATTGATGCGGCCCACATCGGTGTCACTGCTCACGAAGGTGTTATAACCCTAATGGGCAAGGTCGATAGTTATTTTCAGAAACGCGCTGCTGAGATGGCTGCAGGCCGTGTCAAGGGAGTCAGAGCGGTTGCTGAGGAAATTGAAGTCAAGTTGCCTTTCGATATCAAACGCAGCGACGAAGATATTGCTGCAGCGGCCATCAGCCGCTTGTCCTGGGATGTTTCGGTGCCCAAGGACGCGATCAAGGTCAAGGTGGAAAAAGGCTGGATTACGCTGACTGGCCAGGTTGACTGGCATTATCAGAGAAAGGCCGCTGAGCTCGACCTTCGTGCGTTGCACGGTGTCACTGGCGTCTCCAACAATGCCACGATCAAAACACGGGTGAACACCGAGAATTTGAGCGCCGCCATTGGCAGCGCTCTGGATCGTTCTTGGTTTAATGACTCCGACAATGTGTCAGTATCTGCCGAAGGCGGCAAGGTGCGCCTCACGGGCTCTGTAGACACTTGGTATGACCGCGAAGTTGCGGAAACAACAGCATGGGCGGCCCTTGGCACCACTGCGGTTGAAAACAACATCATGGTCAACTGACGTCAGACTGCTCGCCGGTGCCACTTCTTGGGCTGACGCGCGATTTCTTGTCGTGAACGGAGTACGAACTCTATGTCTCAGAACAAAACAGTCAATCGCAGGGTTATCCTCAAGTCGCGCCCGCTTGGGGCACCTACGGCTGATAACTTCCATCTGGAAGAAGTGGTGGTTCCGATCGCTGCAAAAGAGGAGTTACTTTTGCGGACCCTCTTTCTATCGCTTGATCCCTACATGCGCGGTCGCATGAGTGATGCGCCGTCCTATTCAGCACCCGTCGCAGTCGGTGGGGTGATGGAAGGCGGCACGGTTTCACGGGTGGAAACTTCGAATGTCCCTGCCTTCGACGTGGGCGATCTGGTTCTGAGTGACAGCGGCTGGCAGGACTATGCCGTGTCCGATGGCAAGGGATTGACCAAACTTGGCAAGGCGATGAAACAACCGTCATTGTCACTCGGTGTGCTCGGCATGCCAGGCTTTACGGCCTATATGGGACTGCTCGATATAGGCCAACCAAAAGCTGGTGAGACCGTTGTGGTTGCCGCCGCCAGTGGCGCTGTAGGTTCGGTCGTTGGACAGATTGCCAAGATCAAAGGCTGCCGCAGCGTTGGCATTGCAGGAGGGCCTGAGAAGTGTCGTTATGTTGTTGAAGAGTTGGGTTTTGACGTCTGCATCGACCATCACGGTGATGATCTGCCCGAGCGATTGGCAGCAGTATGTCCAAAAGGCATTGATGTTTATTTTGAAAGTGTCGGCGGTGCAGTATTCGATGCGGTTCTTCCACTGCTGAATGCCAAAGCCCGCATTCCACTTTGTGGCCTCATTGCCAATTACAATGACATGGGTCCAGCGAAAGGCCCAGACCGCCTCGGGGCGTTTGCACGCACGGTTCTTAGCAAACGTCTCAAAGTCCAGGGCTTCATCATTTTCAATGACTATGCCGAGCGTTTTGGCGAATTCAAAGGCCAAATGGAGTCGTGGATTTGGGAGAACAGAATTAAGTACCGTGAAGATGTTGTGGATGGATTGGAAAAAGCTCCAGAAGCATTTATCGGACTACTAACGGGAAAGAATTTCGGCAAGCTGGTCATCCGCGTGGCGAAGGACTGACTGCGTATGGCCACCGTGCACCCGCTGCCGATTGCGCCTGCTGCCAAGCCTGTTTTGGTGCCGGCAAATCCACCACAACCTGAGCACATCGAAGTCAAAAAATTCAAATGGAACCGCGTGTGGCCTTGGTTGACGGGTGCGCTGGCGGCCATCGGTATTGCGGTATTAGCGTGGGTCTATGGCGCACGTTTGGTGCTCGGTCCTGTCGTAACAGTATCACCAGTCATTCGCACCAACCTCGTGCAAACACTGGTCGCCAGCGGACATATTGAGACACCATTCCGTGTCGCGGTGAGCAGCCGCATTGCAGGCGTGGTTATCCGCATCCCCGTTGCAGAGGGCGATAGCGTGTTAAAAGGCGATACACTTGTTGTGCTTGATGACAGTGAAGCTCGAACAAGCGTTGTGCTGGCCGAAGGACAAGTCGCGCAAGCCGAAGCGCGCATTCGCCAGATCACCGAACTCGCCTTGCCGTTGGCTGAACAAGCATTGGGTGGGGCGAAGGCGACACTTCAGAATGCCCAACAAATCTATGATCGAGCCGCAAAATTGGCGAAAAGTGGTGTTGGTACGAGGGCAACGCGAGAGGAAGCCGAAAAGGCGCTCACTGTTGCAAGAAATAAAAGTGGAGAAGCGGAACTGCAAGTGTTGACCAACAGTGCAGGCGGCAGTGACTATGTATTGGCTGAAACACAATTGTCGCAAGCGCAAGCGGGCCTTGCTGCGGCCAAAGTGCGACTGGGATATACCGAGATCAAGGCAGAACGCAGCGGCGTTTTAATAGCGCGCAGTGTGGAAGCCGGAACTGTGGTGCAGCCGGGAATAGAACTCATGCAACTATCACCAGTGGGCGATGTTCAAATCGTGCTGCAGATTGACGAGAAAAATCTGGGGCTGGTAGAACTTGGGCAGGACGCACTTGCATCAGCGGATGCGTATGGCAAGCAGACCTTCCCTGTCACGGTTGCTTTCATCAATCCGGCGGTTGACCTTCAACGCGCCTCGGTAGAGGTGAAATTGAAAGTTGCTGATCCGCCGAGTTATATCCGTCAGGACATGACGGTCTCCGTGGATATCGCCGTCGCAAGCCGCAAACAGGCGCTGGTCATGGAGTTTGCTGATGTGCATGAACCCGCCAGCGACACACCATGGGTGTTGAAAGTTCAGGAAGGTCGCGCGCTGCGTCAGACTGTGAAAATTGGATTGATCAGCTCTGGCAAAGTTGAAATTCTCGGTGGCCTCACTGAAGGTGACAAGATTATTCCCGCAACGCTGACTACGGTTGTTGATGGCAACAAAATCAGAATTGCTGCTGCCAATAATACGCCATGAACAACTGGACACCCTTTGAATGGACCGCAGCCATCCGCTTTCTCAAAGAAGGCCGGATGCAAACCGCATTCATCATCATTGGCATCGCCATTGGCGTTGCTGTCATCGTTTTCATGGCCGCCCTTCTGGCATCTCTGCAGTCCAATTTCATTTCTCGCGTTCTGACAGCGCAACCACACATTCAAATTGTTCCGCAAGATGAGATTGCGCGTCCTTTGCGCACCGCCAAGCCCGGCTCTGAAGTTCTGCGTGTGGAACAACGGCCTGCCCAGCGGCTGCGCTCTATTGATCAATGGCAATCCATCGACAGGCAACTCCAACAACGTAGTGAGATCAGCGAAATTTCCGCAACCATTTCAGCCTCAGCAATCGCAATACGAGGTGACACGCGGCAATCCATATCGATGACAGGTGTAGATGCTGAAAGCTATTTCAGGATTGTCAAGATATCTGACTACATCAAACTCGGCACACCCTTTCTCGGGAGCGAAAACATCATGATTGGTACTGAACTTGCCAAAACTCTTGGTGTAACTATTGGCGACAAGTTCAACGTTACGGGGGCCAATGAAGCTTCACGCGTTCTCACAGTTAGCGCGATATTTGATCTCGGCAACAAGGGCGCGAATGAAAGAACCACCTTTGTAGCGCTCCGAACCGCGCAAACTCTTGCAAATCTTTCAGGAGGCGTGACCACTATTAATGTCAACGTTCAAGACGTTTACGCTGCGCAGGTTATCGCGGAAACCATTGAAGCTTCGACAGGGAATAAAGTAGAAAGCTGGATCAAGACCAACGCAGATTTTTTCGCTGCGGTAAGTACGCAAGCGGTTTCATTCGGCATCATTGAAGGCTTCGTGGCGTTGTCAGTGGCGTTTGGCATTGCCAGCGTCATGGTGGTTTCCGTCATCCAGCGCTCCAAGGAAATTGGAATACTACGCGCCATGGGAACATCACAGAAACAGATACTCACTGTGTTCCTTCTGCAAGGCGGCGTACTTGGATTTTTTGGCTCGCTCGCGGGATCAGTTCTCGGCGGTGCTGCCTTCCTGATTTTTCATACCGTTGTCAGGCAAGCAGATGGAAAAGAGATTTTTCCATTCGTCTTGCAACCTTCCTTGTTTGTAATCGCAATACTTCTCGCCATAACAACAGGTGTTGCCGCCGCAGCCATGCCGGCGTTTCGTGCAGCGAAGCTAGATCCCGTGGTGGCCATGCGTGGTTGACGCTTCACCCGTCCTCAAGCTTGAAGCAGTGAGCAAGACTTACAATCCGGGCACGCCTGCGGAAGTGGAAGTTCTCCATCACATTGATCTCACCTTACAGCACGGCGAATTCGTCGCTTTGATGGGGCCGTCGGGATCAGGGAAGAGCACTTTGCTCAACATCATCGGCCTGCTGGACCGGCCAAGTGCAGGCCGCCTGTTTATTGATGGTCAGCATACTGCCGAACTAAACGACGGTGAGTTGACCAAACTCCGCGGGCACAGCATTGGATTTGTGTTTCAAAGTCATTTCCTGATTTCAGCGTTCACTGCCTTGGAGAACGTAATGATGCCAATGCTTGTGGATCAGCGCTTTCCCAATGCAGCTATGCGCGAACGTGCTCACGCTCTGCTGGCCGAGATGGATCTCGATAGATGGGAAGGCAACCTTGCCAACAACTTGTCGGGTGGTCAGCAACAGCGGGTGGCAATCGCACGGGGGCTGGCTATGAACCCTGCCATGATTTTGGCCGACGAGCCAACAGGAAATCTGGACACAAAATCTACCGACACGGTTTTTGAATTGATGCGACGGGTGAATGCGAAAGACAAAACCACTTTTTTGATCGTCACCCATAACCTCGATCTTGCGCAGCGTTGCGATCGCATTATTGAGGTCGTGGATGGGCGTATCGTGATGGGAAAATAACCGGGGTCTATTTGAGATCGCGGCCTTTATAGCTTCAACAAGGTCACGCTCTCGGAAAAACATTCAAGAATTGTTTTGATGTTGAAGGGGCTACTTCATCATATGCCAAGGCATCATAGGCATCTTGCTGCCTACCGTTGTGCACAGACACACCCGTCGCCATGCCGCCCGCTTTGCTCTCCAGCGCATGAAACCCGTTGCGGCTGCTGTCGGCGTCGAGAAGGCCATTCGGGTCAATCGTATCAAGAAGGTTTTTGAGCGCCCTGGTCCAAAAATTCTTCCCATAGATGTGGGCTTCCTGCAAGCCATCTACGTTGCTGTTGTCAGAATACCCCAGAGGAATGGTGAGATGTTCCATTCCCTCAACATTGCCGAGCCCCAGCGCCATTACGCGAAATCCTTGTTGGTTTTATCTTTGTGGAAGACAAGTCCCGTTATGCCAGCGTCGATCATTGCATCATGCAATGCATCTGAGATCATCCAGCCGTTAAAGAGATGTTTGTCGTGCCATAGGTGGTGCGCACCTACGCGTGTGAGGTCAAAAACAATGTCGCCACTTTGATCTGGGCGCCACATGACACCGCCAAAAGGGGCTGTAGTCCTTGTGCGATCTACAGAGTCAAGCCTGTTACAGATATTCAGGAAGTACACATGTGCGGCGTGATCCCCAGTTTTCTTAAATACCAGCTCAATTGGGAAGAACTGGTGCACTCCCGGCTCAAAAGTTTCGATTGTTTTCTTGAGCTTTTCGCTAACTAAAAGCATTCCACGGCCTTTGAGGGCATCAGGAAGTTTCCTTGACTTTGGGCCACCCCACTGAAACCGTGTGGGAACATTGGTGGCCTTCAAGCGCCTGCCAAGATTTAGCTTCCCCGGTTCAAACGTGGATCCGATGGAGTACCCATCCAGTGATCTGTCCTCATACTCAATCTTGTCGAGGTCGCCATCAAGTTCCATGAGCGAATAAGTAACGCCCATGCCGTCATCAAAGCCAAAAGTCCAAACCATCGGGCCAGTCCCTAAAAATGACAGTCCCGCAAGGCTTCATGCCCTGTCTTGTTCTTGAACCAGTCATGCGGGGAGGAGTGAGATCGCCTGTCCCCCGATGGCTAAACTCGCTTTTCAATGCCATCAGATCGCCACATTGTAAAGTGGCCAACGAGCGTTATGGTTGTTTTTGGTATAGGGTAAATGTGCCCTATTGGTGCATTCTTGGCTGTTTCATTTGACCGGCATTCCGTAGTCCATAGGCCGCAACAACCGTCTTCACCGGTGTCAATTCGCGCGTGTCTGCTTGCGCCCACGCCGCACGTCCTGCTTCTCCGGCATAGCGCGTGTCCACCGTCGAGGACTGGAACACCGCGTTGCACATGAGGCCCGAGAGGCCATTGGCCCAGGTGAAGGCACCCTTGTCGAGGAAGGTCGTACGTTGTGGATTGGTGGTATTGACAGGCGTGGTCGCCAGGCTCAGTTCGACGATGCCGAGATCATCAAGGCTTTGCAGTTCGCCTGCATCAACAACCCCGTCCTCATCCTTGTCCTGCCAGACCCGGAGATCGCCCCAGACGGCATCCTCGACAGTGATCACGCCGTCCTGATTGCTGTCGTGGGTCGCCAATTCCTGGGTGCCAGTCTGGCCGAAGCCGCCGAACAGTTCGCGGCCATCATCGATGCGGCCATTGCCGTTCTCATCGAGCACCAGAAACCCGTCATCGCCCTTGAGCCAGCCCGTCTCCTCGGCAAACCAGTTGTCGTTATGGTCAAAGCGCACGCCCGATGAATCCATGGCAATGGTCTCGATGCCATCACCATCGAGATCAAGCACCAGCGGATCGTCAGGGTCGAGGCCGCGGCTGATCTTGTAGAGACGGCTGCCCGCATCGGCGAGTGCGATCAACCGATCGGCAAAGCCGATCATCTCCGCCAGATAGCCGAAGGCGCCACCAATTATGGGCGACGCAATCGCCATGAAGCCCAGCAACGGGTTGGCCAGTAGGAACTTCATGCCAAACGTGCCAGCGGGAGCGCTCGCAAGCCCCACACCCCAATAGGATACCGGCAGATTGAAGCTTTCGATCTTCATGGCGCCGCGCAAATTGTTGCCAGCGCCATCCTGCGAGAAGTCGGCGTCCGAGAACAGGCCCATCAGCCCCGTAAAGGCATTGGCCACGAACAACTCGAGGTCACCATACTTGTCGACCTTGAAGATGTAGTTGATGATGGGCAGGAAGTTGTCCCAGAACAGGCGGCCTTCCATGAAGAGGTTGGGCGACAGCGCCTGCCGCGCCAGAAAAGCCGCAAACTCAAAACCGCCAAAGATCTTGTAGCCACCGCCAAAGGCCAGCATCATCAACGGCAAGCCTTCCGAGCCGCACGTCAACGGAAAGCCAAAGAACTTCAGAGCATCAAGCCTGCTGCCATCCATGACGGTCGTACTCGGCCACCACCAGAAGATATCGGCGTTATTGGGGTCTTCGTGGTTGACCGCGTTGCCGTTGGCATCAAAGCCATTCCAGACATCTGCATTGTCCATGGCCATTCAATATCAATCTGGAGACAGCTAACGACTTTTAAAGTCAATCTCTATCCCGTGAATATCTTGCAAAATCCTCGCAACGATGTTTGGCCAGGCAATCAACTGTAGTGTTAAACGATGTCGAGTCAGATCTCTTATCGAAATTGATTGCATACGTATGCGAACTTTGGTCATTCTGCTCTTGGGTCTGGGTTTTTCTGAGACTTGGCCCTAATGTTGTAGTCAAACGATTGCAGGAGAGCTGTCATGGCAAGCCAGATTGAAGCCGCAAAACTGGGACATTAGCCCATTCCAATGAAGGCCGAGAGGGTTATGCAGGTGGAACGGCATGATTACACCGAACTTGCGCCCCAAAACGCGCCCCGCACACAATCTTTGCGTGGCTTCGATGATATCTATACGGACATTGTTGATTACATCGTGCGCTGCACGCACCGTATTTGGGATGAGCGCGACATCGGTTAGATCTACAGCCACTATACGCACAACTGCATACTCTACGGCACGAACAGCACCATCTACACGCGTGAAGAGATCGTGCGCGACACCATTCAGCGTCTGGTTTCGTTTCCTGAACGCCAGGGCATGGCCACGCATGTCATCTGGAAAGGCAATGTTCGCGAAGGCTTCTACACTTCCCACCTTGTCACGGGAACCGGCCGCCATAGCCGGCATGGACACCTCGGTGCTCCGACGGGGCGAATGTTCACCTCCCGCACGGTGGCCGATTGCATGATCTTTGAAAACAAGATTTACCGCGAATGGGTTGTTGCAGATACAACAGCGATATTGCAGCAGCTCGACCTGGATGTGCAGGTCCGGCTCATGTCCTGCTCCGCACCACCGTCGGGAAACGACGTGTAATCATTGGGAACTGCTGCAACAGCCAGTTGTTCTCCATCAGTTGTAAATGCGACCGACTTCAGAACCGATGTGCCAGCATCAATGCCAACAAGTATCCCGTTCTTCATCACCTTCTTCCCGTCTTGCTTCTTACGTTACAGGCTAAATGCCGAAAATCGATAGTCAATGTTGTTGTCTTCGATACCTTGCCTCCGAGCAGCCGTCGAACAATGCGGGCATGCAACGGCAATGCGTCGAGAAGCAGAAGGTCTTATCTTTCCAACATTTCCATGAGAGATTTCAGTTCTTCACCATTCATGCGAACGACATGTTTGTCTTCAGGATAAGCACCATTGGCCACATCCGCGACATATTCCTGAAAGGCCTTGATACGCTCTTGCTGCAGACGGTCAAACTCGGCGGCAAAGTTGCGATAAACCTTGGCGTGACGGGGCATGTGGCCACGATTGGTGCCAAGGATGTCCTCGGCGAACAGGTATTGCGCGTCGCACCCTGCTCCAGAGCCCATGGACCAAAGAAGCAGCTTGAAACGTTTGCTGATTTCGCTCGCGACTTCCACCGGCACAACTTCGATCTCGACGGCAAAAGCACCGGCGGCCTCATAGGCTTTGCATTCATCAAACAGGGCGAGTGCTGTTTGCGCTGTTTTGCCGACGGCCTTGAAGCCACCCGTCCATGTGGCGCGAGATGGTACAAGGCCCACGTGGCCAACGATTGGAATATGCTCTTTTGCGAGAAGTGTGACGGTTTCCAGGCTGCCGCTGCAATACATGGCGTCGGCACCGGCTTGAATCATTTCGCCACAAAACTTGAGGTAGTCGTGGGGTGAACCATATTCGAGATGTGTCTTGCCAGTCATTGAAAACAGCGAAGGAGCCACTTTGCGGTAGGCAGGATGTGTGAGCAATTCTGGTGGCACCGATACGATGTCAATGCCTGCCTGCTCTGCTGCTTCAGCTTCTTCAAGCGTAAAAAAACGCAACATGGTCAGCTGACGTTTGCCCTTGAGGGCACGCAGATCAGCGACGGTGGGCCGTTTTCGGGACATGTATGTCACTCCGCTGGTGCAAGGTTATGCAGCTCGGCCTTGTAAGGCCTGGCTGTCTTCGGCAACGCGCGCTGCAGGAAGTCGTCTTCATAGCGCAGCTGCCGCAAAACGACAGGCCAGACTTCCCGATAGGCATGCCACATCGAAGGATTTGCTTCCGGCAGGTCATGCTTGATCAGATCGTGCAGACGGGGCAACGCGTGGTACGGCACCATGGGGAACATGTGATGTTCCACATGGTAGTTCATGTTCCAGTAGATCCAGCGGCTGATCGGGTTCATGTAGACGGTCCGTGAATTCAGACGATGGTCAATCACATTGTCGGCCAGGCCGATGTGTTGGAGAAGTCCTGTCAGATACATGTGCCAACTGCCGTAGATGCGCGGACCACCAATCAACACGAAAGGTAGAAACGACCAGGAGTAAACAGCGGCAGCCACGGCAAGCGCATAGATCAACATGTGCCAGCGCGCGACGGCATAAACACGAGGCCGCTCGCTTTCGGGAACGTAGGTTGCCTCGTCTGCCGAAAGCTTGCCAAGAGCCTGGCGCACCAGTGCTGTGAAGCCATATCTGAAATCCAGATAACCCGTGAACAACAGACAGACCTTGAGCAAATCCGGCGGACGCATGACAGCGATTTCTGCGTCGCGGCCAACGATGACCGTATCCGTATGGTGGCGCGTGTGGCTCCATTTCCAGGCGGTGGAATTGCGCATGACCATGAAAGACGCGATTTCATAGACAAAACTGTTCATCCACTGCGTCTTGAAGGCCGTGCCATGTCCGCATTCGTGCCAGCGGGAGTCGCTTGATGAGCCGTAGAGCACACCATAAACAAAGAAGAAGGGCACGCACCACCATGTGCCCCAGAAATAAATGCCACCAGCGCCTGTACCAATGATCAGTGCCAGCCACAGGGTTGTGTCGCGGATGGCCGGGCCATCCCCGCGCTTCATCAATTCCTTCATGGCAGGTCGCGCCACGTCGGTGTGATACCATGCGGCTGAGGCCAAGCCGATTTCAACGGCGCGTTTCGAACTTTCCCCAACAAGGCTATAGTCACGTTTCATGCGCTGCCTTTCTATTCCTTGAATTGTGGCTCCGGGCGGCCTTATTCCGCAAGGCCTGTTAATGCAAAATCGTTGATCTTCATCTTACTCTCCGATTTCAGCAGCGGCTTTCTTTTTGTGGGCGGCCAATGCCATCAGGCGTTTGTCGCGCCAGATTTGCCGGTCAGCGATCGCATCGAGTGGCACACGTGCCCTGCGATAGTCTTGAATTTTGTCGAGAACCTCGCCACTCCACGCGACGCGGCTCTTTTGTGATTCAAACTGTTTGGCGAAGCCTGGTTCATATCGCCTGGCATAGTCAGCAATGCCGCCGGGTGCATTGAGATCGCTGGTTTCAAACGGCCCCATGAAACTCCAGCGCAGTGCCAAGCCATCACGAAGGCCGATGTCACAATCCTCAGGATCAACGAGACCGGATGCAACAAGTCTGAAACACTCTTCAAGTATGGCACCCTGCAGCCTGTTCATGAGAAACCCTTCGATCTCGCGTTTCATGATGATCGGCGTTTGGCCAATGGACCGCATCAGATCACGGGTGCGGGCAACTGTTTCTGGAGAGGTCCAAGGTGCTGGCACAACTTCCACGGCGGGGATGAGGTGTGGCGGGTTGAGGGGGTGTGCGACAAGGCAGCGATCCCGCGTTGATATATGCGCGGTGAACACCGAAGGGAGAATGGCCGAGGTTGAACTTGCAATCACCGCAGAAGCTGGAACCAGTTTATCAAGCTCTCTGAAAAGTGCCGTCTTGACGTCTGGCCGCTCTGGCGAGTTCTCCTGCACATGGACCACTCCAGACACCGCATCCGCGATGCTTGCGGTGGCTGACAACCGCGCTGTGATCACAGCAGGGGACTGGCCGTTCAACAGGCCATGACCTGACATTTCGGTTACCGTTTCACGGATCAATTCAATGGCTCCGACAGCAACGCCTTCCACCGGATCAAAGAGCCTGACGTTGCAGCCACCGCGCCCAAAGGCGATGGCCCAAGCCCTGCCAATCAATCCGGCACCGATAATCGCAATCGTATCAGCCATGGCTAGCCCGCCTTTCTGAGGCGCTGTTCGCCAGATGCATCAAACCAGAACGCATCAGATGCTGTGGCCGATACTGTGATTGTGCCACCTATCCTGGCGGTGACAACGCCGCGCAAGACAGCGCGGATGAAGTTCTCGCCGGTCTTGACCGTTGCAATCGCATAGGCGCCGAGCGGTTCAAGCTCTGTCACCGTGCCGGTAAAGACCACATCATCCACCATGGCTTTATCTGCTTGCGCAAGGAAATCTGGCCTGAGCCCCAAGGTTCCATCGCCGGAAAAATCTTCAGGTGCAGTGACACTGCCAAATGAACCTGTGAACTTCCCTTTGTTGAAAATACCCTTCAAGACATTGATGCGCGGTGCGCCGATGACTTCAGAAACATACAGGTTTGCGGGGTTGTCATAGATCAGCTCTGGCTTGTCGATTTGCACCAGCGCACCCTGACGCATAATGGCGAGGCGATCAGACACAGCACTTGCTTCTTCATGGTCATGGGTCACATAGACGAAGGTGTGTCCTACTTCGCGTTGCAGGCGCTTCAACTCCACGCGCATGCCCTCACGCAGGCGGGCATCCAAGGCGGCAATTGGCTCGTCCATCAGATAGGCCTTGGCATCGCGGATCAGGGCGCGTGCGATCGCAACACGCTGACGCTCACCGCCCGACAGAGAGCCTGGGGGCTTGTGTAGAATGTGAGAGATGTTGAGTGTTTCGCCCAGCTTCTTGATCTTCTGCTCAATCTCGTTCTCTGCCACCTTTCGTTCTCGCAAAGGAAAAGCAATGTTGTCGCGGGCTGTCATGTGAGGGAAGAGTGCGAGGTTCTGGAACACCATGGAAAGGTTGCGGGCCATAGGAGCTTCGCCCGTCACATCCTTGCCTGAAATCAGAATGCGGCCCGCGTCGGGCTGCTCCAGTCCCAACAGCAGCCGCATGAAGGTGGATTTGCCGCAGCTTGGCGGACCAAAGATGCCAAAAAATTCGCGCTCCGCTATCTCGACACTGACACAGTCGAGGGCGAGAGTCTTGCCGTAGCGCTTGGTGACCTTGTCGAAAACGATATGTGACATTGTCAAAGCGCCTTGCCAGTCGTGGAGTCAAAGGACCGGCAGTCCGTACGTGATACAACGGCGGTCACTTTTTGTCCGACGGTTGTTGAAACATGACGCCCGAGCACGGCGAGAACTTCTTCACCCTTGAAATCCAGATGGACAATCTTGCGGCCGCTGACCGCCTCAACGAATGTTACTTGGGCTTCGAAGGAGATATCGCCAACGCCAGGTTTTCCAAAAAAGACATTTTCCGGACGGAACCCGATCAGGTCTTTTGCGCCAAAGCCCGAAGCGCAGATTATCTCGTTGCTGATAATGTTCATGGACGGTGCGCCAATGAACTTGGCCACGAATGTATTGGCCGGGTTGGCGTACAAATCCTGTGGCGAGGCATATTGCTGCAATACCCCAAGATTCATGACGGCAATCTTGTCGGCAAGGCCCATGGCTTCGATCTGGTCATGCGTCACATAAACCATGGTCTGCTTGAGGCGGCGCTGCAACAGTCGCAATTCAGAGCGCATGCGTTCACGAAATGCTGCGTCGAGGTTCGACAGCGGTTCATCCAGCAGGAAGATCGATGGTTCCACAATGGCCGAGCGTCCAATGGCGAGCTTCTGGAGTTCGTTGACGCTCAGGCCAGATGCCTTCTGATAAAGCCTGTGTTCCAATGCCATGAAAGCCGCCATGTCAGTGACTTTCTTGTCTCGCTCTGGCTTGGGCACATTTCTCACGTCAAGTCCGAAACCGAGATTCTGATCTACGGTCATGTGCGTGAAGATCGCGTAGTTCTGGAAGACAAAGCCCACGCCTCGCTGTGTGGCGGGCATGGCTGTCACGTCCTTGCCATTGAAGGAGATCGTGCCAGCGGTTGGTGATTCAAGACCAGCGATCATGTTCATGGTTGTGGTCTTGCCGCAGCCTGACGGACCGAGGATGGCAACGAATTTGCCGTTCTCGATTTCCATATCCATTTCGGCGACAGCTGTCTGGTTTGCGAACCTTTTAGTGAGCCGCTTGAGGGTGATTGACGCCATCGCTACGCGGCCTTTGCTTGTGCGGCAGCAGACTTTGCCGAACGCGAAAGAATAATGCCAGCGATCACCGAGAGCAGGATCAGGATGGCAAGCCCGATGGCCGCCACATAACTCCAGTTGTTGTCCCCGAAAGTCTGTTTGTAGAGATAAAGTGACACGGATTGGGTTGCCACGCCTGGCCCGCCTTTTGTCATGACAAAGATTGGATCGAAAATCTTGAGACACTCAATGAGACGCAGTGCAACTGCGATCGTCATGACGGCCTTCATGCGCGGGAAGGCGATTTTTGTGAAGCGCTGCCAACCGGAAGCACCGAGCAACGCAGCGGCCTTCATCTGATCATCCGGCACGCTCATCAGTCCTGCATAGAGAATGAGAAACATCAGCGGAGTCCATTGCCAGATATCGGCAATGACAACTGCGGCAAAGGCGCGCGTCACGTTGTTGAGCCAGTTGATCTCCATGGCACCGGGATAAACTGACGAAAGCAGGATATTCAGCGGCCCTGTCTGCTGGAAAATCAAATAGAATGTGTAACCCGCAATGGCGGGCACAACCATCATGGGAATGAGGATCACGCTGTACAAAACATTCTGCAATGGCACTTTCTCATAGAAAGCCATGGCAAGCAGCAAACCGAGCGCAAATTCTATGGGTACGCAGATAGCCACAAACAGCAATGTGCGCCAAATGGCGGCCCAAAGATCAGCGTCACGGAAAATCTCGATGTAGTTATCGAACCAGGAGAAGCTCATGTAGGCGTTGTACCAGGGCTCACCATCCATCGGTGTCCACCAGGTCAGGCTGATGTAAACCTGCATGATGAGCGGGAAGATGACGATAAATGCCAAGAGCACATGCGACGGCACCGTGAACCAATTGGCCATTTTGATCTGCTGCCGCTTCAGTTCCGTCTGCACGGGTGCTTCGGTCATTGCTTGAGCGCTCCGAAGGTCAGGCCACGCACAAGGAATCGCTGGATGGAAATTCCCAAAATCACGGGTGGTATGATCGCAAGCAAGCCAACTGCCGCCTTTACACCAAACAATTCACCATTCACGGCCGTGGCAAGGGCGTTCATGTAGACGGGAATCGTCGTCCATTCCTTGCGCGTCAGCAACAGTGCCACAAGATAGTCGGACCAATTCAGGATGAATATGAACAAGGCTGTTGATGCAATGGCAGGCCGCACGATGGGCAAGGTGATGCGCGTGAAGGTGCGCCATGGGCTGCACCCTTCAACGAATGCGGCCTCTTCGATTTCGCGCGGTAACTCATCAAAATAGGCTTTCATGAGCCAGAACGAAAATGGCAGCGTTACGATGCCGTAAATCAGAGCCAAACCCCACCACGTGTCGATCATGCCGAGATAGGCCCACATGATCATCACCGGGATCATGACGGCGAGTGGCGGGAAAATGCGAAGCTGCAAAAACGAAAGGCCAAGGCCTTGCGATACCTTGTGCCGTGACACGGCATAGGCGGCCATGGTGCCAACGACGACGGCAATGATGGTGCCAACTGTTGCTGTCAACAAGCTGGCAAAAAACGGCCACCAGGCCGTGCGGTCCAGCGAGACAACCATTCCCGCTGCTTCACCCGTGAAGGCATAGATGAAGTTGTCGAACGTGGGATTTTTCGGCAACAGCGTGATCTGCCCTGCGGCGGATGTCCACTCTTCAGGTGGCTTGAACGCCATGGACAGCATCCATAGCAGGGGAGCAATGCAAAGGAGCGCCATCACAAGCACGAAGGCGATACGAAGAAACCGGATCATTCATAAACCTGAGAAATGCGAGCGGCTGGCAAAGGAGGATTGCCAGCCGCAGCGACGCTGGAGTTTAGGCGCTCTCAACCAGGGTCGGCCACGCACTGCGGCTTTTCTGGATGATCGGTATCATCTTGTCTTCACCCTTGCGCTGGATGACCTTCTCCCACTTTTTCTGCGCGGCCAACATTGCATCTTCGGGCGACTTCTGGCCCGTCAATGCGGCCTGCAGCTCTTCATCCAGAGCCGTGTCCATCGCGGTTTGACCGGCAAAGTTGATGGTTGGTACAGACCGCGTGATGGTCTCGCGAATTGCATCAACCATGTAGGGACGATAGGTTTCAGCCACCAAGGGCTCGGACAAGTTGGCCTTCTGGAACGGATCAAAGTAACCGCCGGGATTGCCCGACATCCACGAATAGATGCGGGTGGACGAAAGCCATTGCAGGAACAGGTAGGCCGCTTCCGGATTCTTGCTCTGCGTCGACACGTCAGCGTTGATGTTGTAGTAGATCACAGAGCGGCGCACGAGTTTGTCGCCGAACTTCTTGCCCGGCGGCAGATAGGCTCCCATCTTGCCGGCAATCGGCGTTCCGGGCGTTCCATCGGGCTTCATGAAGTCATTGAACTTGGTGACATTCGTAAACTGGCAGGTGTGGGCCGTGATGCCGTTGGCAATGCCTGCATAGGCTTCAGCATAAGTCCAAGACAGTACGTCGGGGTGCGACCACTGCTTGATCTTGACGTATTCAGTGGCGGCTTCGATGGCTTCGGCGGTGGCCAGGTTTGGTTTGCCGTTGTCGTCAAACCAATACATGTTGGGCATCGCCTTCGATGCCAGGCGGGCATAAAAGCGTGACAGACCCCAGAATGGTGACATGTCGTTTCCATTGCCATACATCTTCTGGCCGGTGATGCCGGTCACACCTGTGAAGTATTCCGAGATGTGATCTGACTCTTCCCAGGTTGCAGGCGGAGCCAATGCATGACCAAACTTTTTCTCAAACGCCGATTTGTGCATCGGGTCATCGAACATCGCCTTGTTGTAGACCCAAGTCTGAAAGTCTCCGTCAAGCGAAACCGAATAATAGCTGCCGTTGTATTTGTAGAGTAGCTCGCCAATTTGTTCTGTTGGCGCACCACGATCAGGGTCAGACCAGTCTGGCTTGTATTTCGACACATAGTCATCAAGGTTGACAGCACCGTTGGCTTCCACAAGGTCGCCAATCGAATTCCATGGATGAGTGTAGATGTCATAGGCGCCGGACTGTGTTGTCACATCTTGCAACACGCGCTTCCAGATTTCAGCACCACTAGCACCTACCATTTCAATCTTGATGCCGGTTTCCTTTTCCCAAACTTCCTGCACAGAAGGTGCACCGGCGGGGAATGGCTTGTTGATCTGGCCGATTGCGCCATCAGTAATGAGGATGGTGATTTTCTCCGGCGCTTTGCCTGCGGCCTTCAGGGCCTTGATACCTTCAATGGCGCGGCCTTCCGACATTGAGGCATTATATTGGAAGCGTTCGGCACCGGGGAACCCTGTGGGGCCTCCCGTCATGCCCTCTGCAAGACCAGCGGCTTTCACAGGTGTGATGAAGCGTGGATTGATGCCAATGGCTGCGGTCAGCGCAAAACCGGCGCTGCCTGTTTTCAAAAGATTTCTGCGTGAAATTCGCGTCACTGTTTCCTCCCGTCAAATGCTTCGTTGGTCAGCAGTTCTTGAGCTGCCTTGTGTCTGGTTTCGATCCCGACGCGCAAAGCTTCGTTCAGATTCTCCCCCTTGTCAACATCTGAAATCTGTGATCACAGTTGATAAGTTGCTGAGTTGAGCCATTTCTGAAAGGGAGAAACATCATGGCCATTGAATCCTTCACCCATGAGTCCGCAGCGCGGAAGCTTCGGCTTGGAATGGTGGGCGGCGGACGCGGCGCATTCATCGGTGCGGTCCACCGCATGGCTGCACGACTTGATGACAAGTTTACGCTGGTTGCCGGAGCATTGTCGTCCAACCCCGAGAACGCCAAGGCATCCGGCGCTGACTTGGGCATAGTGCCTGAGCGTGCCTATACGTCTTATCAGGAGATGGCAGAACAAGAAGGCAAGCGCGACGACGGCATTGATGTCGTCTCGATCGTGACGCCAAACCATCTCCATTTTGACGCCTGCAAGGTCTTCCTCGACGCAGGCATTCATGTAATCTGCGACAAGCCACTGACGTTGACTCTCAAGGAATCACTCGAACTGGTGAAAATTGCGCGGAAGTCCGGACTGGTCTTCGCGTTGACGCAGAACAACACCGGCTATCCCCTCGTCCGTCAGGCGCGCAAAATGGTGAAAGATGGCATGTTGGGTGATGTTCAGGTCATCCACGCCTCTTACATCCAAGACTGGCTCACAACCAATCTCGATGCACAGGGCCAGAAGCAGGCGGTGTGGCGCACAGACCCTAACCAACAAGGTGTTGGGGGTTCCATCGGTGACATTGGCGTGCATGCCTTCAACCTTGCGGCCTTCGTATCCAATTTGGAGCTCGACAGCGTTTGTGCTGACCTCAAGACATTCGTTCCTGGTCGCCGACTTGATGACAGCGCCAACGTGCTGTTGAGATACAAAAGCGGTGCCCATGGCAACCTTTGGACCAGCCAGATCGCTGTTGGAAACTTCAACCGGCTGGCCATAAAAATTTATGGCACCAAGGGCGGCATTGAATGGTGCGGCGAAGACAATGACAACTTGACCTATGCACCTTTTGGTCAGCCCGTACAGCAGATCACGCGCGGCGGGCCGGGAACAATGCCGGTTGCAGCTCACGCCACGCGCATGCCACCGCGTCATCCTGAAGGCTACATTGAAGGTTTCGCCAACGTCTATTCCAACACGGCGGAATTGATCTGGGCCGCGAAGGACAAGCGCGAGCCTGATCCTCTGTGTACGGATGTTCCAACGGTTGAAGATGGCGCAAGGGGCCTCGCTTTCATCGAGGCTTGCGTCGAATCGAGCCACAAGGGTGGTGTGTGGACCAAGGCGTCTGTCGAACTTTAAGGAGGCGAAATGTCGAGTTGTGTGGCACTCATCACCGGCGCTGCCCAAGGTGTGGGAGAAGGTGTGGCCCGCCGCTTGTCGCAGGATGGCGTCAAGAAACTTGCGCTCGCCGATCTGGACGATGCCCTGCTTGAGGAAACAGCGACATCCATGCGCAAAGCGGGTGCACAGGTGGTGACCTTTGCTGGCGATCTTTCCGTGGTCGCCAACTGTGCCAAGGCAACAGAGATTGCGATCAAAGCCTTTGGGCAGATTGATATTCTTGCCAACTGTGCTGGCAGCACGGCGCGGGGTGGTATTCTCGATACAAGCGAGAAAACCTTTGATCACTTGTTCTCGGTGAATGTGAAGGCACCGTTCTTCATGACACAGCATGTCGCCAGGGAGATGATGAAACGGAAGTCCGGTGTCATCGTCAACATCGCATCCATGCTGGCCCATGGCGGGCCCCCGTTTTTACTCACATATTCCACAACGAAGGCCGCCATCGTGACAATGACGAAATCTTCCGCCAACACGTTGAAACGGGACGGCATCAGGGTTTTTGTTATCAATCTCGGTTGGACAGTCACACCGACCGAACACCGCATGCAAACCAAAATTCACAACTATCCTGAGGATTGGGCGGAGAAGGTTGGACAGGAACAACCCTTCGGTCGACTGCTTACACCGGAAGACCCGGCTGGCCTTATCAGCTTCCTTTGTTCTAACGATGCCAGCATGATGACGGGTGCGATCATCGATCTTGAACAATTCGTCATCGGCACGACGGACACAAATCTGGGTGCGGTCAAAAACTAGATCGCATTGACTCAATCCAACACTCGGATAACGTCAAAAGAAAAGCGGCAGGGAGGAAGAGATGGGAACTAGGGCCAAGAAGAAAATCGCCAACACGCGCGTTACAAAGCCAAAGAAGGTTTCGATAAAAAAGAAACCCGCCAAGCTTTCGGCCCTCGGTTTCAAACCTGACGTGACCGTTCGGCACCGTGGGTTCAAAATAGGATGTATCGGCTCAGGCTTCATCATGGCCGATGTGCATTTGATGGCTTACAGCGAAGCAAAATTCCCTGTCGTCGCTATCGCTTCGCGTACCCGGGCCAATGCTGAAAAGGTTGCCAAGCGCTGGAAGATCAAGTCGGTTCACGATACGCCGAAGCAACTGATCGAAGATACAAATGTTGAAATTCTCGACATTGCATATCCACCTGACCAGCAACCCGACTTGATCTATCACGCCTGCAAGCAGCCTCATATAAAGGCTATTCTGGCGCAAAAGCCCTTGGCGATGGACCATGCCATGGCCCTCAAAGTATCGGAAGCCTGCAAGGCTGCGGGCAAGGTTCTTTCGGTCAACCAGAACATGCGGTTTGACCAGTCCATGCGCGTGCTCAAGGACATTCTGGACCGGGGCGACCTTGGTACACCAGTGCTGGCCACCATCGAAATGCGGGCCATTCCGCACTGGCAGCCCTTCCTCAAGGATTATGGCCGACTGACGTTGCTCAACATGTCAATCCACCATCTTGATGTGCTCAGGTATTTATTTGGCGACCCAACAGAAATCACCACAGTCGCCCGCAAGGATCCGCGCACGCCGTTTGACCATACCGACGGCATCACCGTTTCAACGCTGAAATTTCCTTCAGGTGTTCTTGCTGTGTCAATGGAAGATGTCTGGACCGGACCAAAGCAAGACGGATTTGACAGTGACATCTATATCAAGTGGCGCATTGAGGGCACGGACGGTGTGGCACAGGGCACCATTGGCTGGCCGGACTATCCGAAGGGATCGCCTTCTACTTTGTCCTACTGCTCAACCAAGGCCACGAAAGGGAAATGGGTGACACCGAAATGGAAAACCATGTGGTTCCACCATGCCTTTGTCGGCGTCATGGAACAGCTTCAATACGCCTTGTCCAGCAACACAGAACCGATGCTGGACGGC
>JANNNG010000204.1:0-1952 GCA_031398425.1 Hyphomicrobiales bacterium
TTCACACCTGCGGTCCACAACACAGGAAGACGATCTTCGAGACCGCCGGTGCCGTTCGGTATTTGCGTGAAATTCTTCACCCCCATGCGCTTCTGAGCCAGCTTGAAGGCACAATGGTCAGTGGCCACCACACTCAACGTGCCTGACTGCAAACCCGCCCACAGCGAATCCTGATGTTTCTTGTTACGAAACGGAGGCGACATCACGCGGGTCGCTGCATGGTCCCAATCCTTGTTCTGGTATTCTGAATCATCCAGCACCAGATATTGCACCAGCGGCTCGCCATAGACGCGCTGGCCCGCCATCTTGGCGCGGCGGATGGCGTCGTGGGTCTGTTCGCAGCTCACGTGCACGATGTACAAAGGCACCCCCGCCATGTCGGCAATCATGATGGCGCGATTTGCAGCTTCGCCTTCAACCTCTGGCGGGCGGGAATAGGAATGTCCCTCAGGCCCCGTCACACCCCGCGCCAGCAAGTCTTGCTGCAACCGTGCAACCACGTCACCGTTCTCGGCATGCACCAGCGGCAAGGCCCCGAGCTGCGCACAACGCTTGAACGAATTATACATCTCGTCATCATTCACCATCAATGCACCCTTGTAGGCCATGAAGTGTTTGAAGGTGTTGATGCCGTAGGTCTTGACCACGGTTTCCATCTCATCATGAATCATGGGCGACCACTGAGTAACGGCCATGTGGAAAGAATAATCCGCTGCCGCCTTCTCGCCCTTGTGCCGCCACGCCTGATAGGCCTTGAGCATGGATTCACCGGGAGCAGGCAAGCAGAAATCCACCGTCATGGTGGTGCCGCCGGAAAGGGCGGCTTGCGTTCCGCTTTCAAAATCATCAGCCGTCGTCGTTCCCATGAAGGGCATATCCATATGGGTGTGCGGGTCAATGCCACCGGGCATGATGTAACAACCGCCGGCATCAATCGTCTTGTCACCTGAGAGGCCCAGCCCCATGCCGATGATTTTCCCATCCTGGATCAGAACATCAGCCCGTTCCGACAAATCAGCATTCACAACAGTTCCGCCGCGGATGAGAGTGGTGGTCATGGGGAGCTCCTATTTGGCAATGAGAGTTCTAATCAATGGATGGGGTTCTGCGAGAAATGGATTGATGACGGTCACGCCTCGCCAGCGAAAACCGTGTTGCATATCCTCCGAAAGCAGGACACTCGCTCTGGATTGCTCAGAACAGGCAAGGATGATCGCATCAAAAACCTGCAAGCCGTGTATGGAAACAAGGTCCAACGCATCGACCATGACATCCTCGGTCACCGCTTGCGCGGCATAGTTGGAAAGCCAGTAGCGTGCTCGTTCACTTGCATGGGTGCGCGGAAGCTTTGCCCGCTTGATCAGCCAGAAAAAAGTTTCAGAAATGGATTGGATGGGTATCACAAGTTGGTCTGGTGAAATTGCCGCTATGATGTTCTGGGAGAGTTCGTTGCGATAGTCTTCCGTGAGACCTTCTGCATAAACCAGAACGTTGCTGTCGAGCGCAACCTTCATGGGAATAGGTCATCATACAATTCGTCCCGCGTGCCGCGCTTCAGTCCGGGAATGGGCTTCTGTGATCTGAGAAACGCCAAGTGTTCTTGCTTCAATCGCTCCATGTCTTCAAGCGAGCGCTTGGCAGGCACGATTGAGGCAACGATTTTTCCGTGCTTCGTAATGTTCACGCTGTCACCATTTTCAACCTGTTCCAAGAGTTTGGAAAAGTCCCTGTTGGCTTCAGTGGCTGTGATCATACGCATGGCAGACCTCAAAGTAGTGAATTACCTACTTATACTCAGCAACAGCAAAAGTCAAGGAAAGGGGCTTTAACTGCCCCTTTCCGAAATCGTTACATCCCCTTGGCCATATCCGTCACCACCGGCGACCAGGCACTCGTCGGTGCCTTGGTAATTACCGGCGCCTCGCCACCCGATGCCAGCAAGGTTGCCACCG
>JANNNG010000215.1:0-6650 GCA_031398425.1 Hyphomicrobiales bacterium
AGTTTGGCGCTGAGAAGCTGAAAACCATTCACGACCCATTGATTGCAGCTGGCAGGGATGATGGTGTGCCCTATGAGTTTGAAAAAATCACGCGCACGCCAAGCTCGATGAATGCTCACCGCCTCGTGCGCTGGGCCCACCTGATTGGCAGCCAGCGCACGGTGATGGAAGCTTTGTTCATGGCCTATTGGAGTTGGGGCAAGGACATCAGCGACATTGAGGTGTTGAAGACCATAGCCATCGTGAATGGCTTGAACGGAGACGAAATTGCCGAGGAACTGGCCTCGGACCGAGACAGGGTAGAAGTGCTGGAAGAAGCAAGATTGGTTCAGGAGATCGGCGTGACGGGAGTGCCGACTTTCGTCGTGAATCGGAAATACGTTGTTGTTGGAGCGCAGCCCGTTCAGTCGCTGGTGGCGTTGATCAGGAAGGCGACTTCCGAGGCTTGAGAGTTCCCCACCCCCTGCCCCTCCCCAAAGATTGGGGAGGGGCCGGGGGTGGGGGCTACGCTGCCAGCTTCACCAGATTCTGCATCAACAACCGTGTACCCTTCAAGCGCTGCTCCGGCGTTGTCCAATCGCGCATGATCACCAGTTTCATGTCGGCGCGCAGTTTGGCAAGCGTTCCCTGGCCATTGATCCACTCTACCAGTTTTGCCGGGTTCGGGAATATTCCGTTGCGGAAGGCGATGCTGGCACCTTTGGCTCCGGCATCCACGGATTGCACATTGGCGATCCGGCAGAGCATCTTGATGGACACGATTTGCAGCAGATGTTGCACATCTTCGGGCGGCTTGCCGAAGCGATCATGCAATTCAGCACCAAAAGCATCAACCTGCTCCTGCTCGGTGAAATCAGCGAGACGGCGATAAAGTCCAAGCCGCACTTGCAAGTCAGACACAAAGTCTTCCGGGATCAGCACTGAGGTGCCGATGTTGATTTGCGGCGACCATTGACTGTCGCCTTCAGCCACAGCCTCACCGGCTCTCATTTGCGCCACGGCTTCTTCCAGCATGTTCTGATAAAGTTCAAAGCCCACTTCACGAATGTTGCCGGATTGCTCTTCGCCCAACAGGTTTCCGCCGCCACGAATATCGAGGTCATGGCTGGCCAGCGTGAAGCCAGCACCGAGCGAGTCAAGTGATTGCAAGACCTGCAAGCGGCGTTCAGCCACAGGGTTCAGGGCACGACCCGGAGGTGTTGTCATCAGCGCATAGGCGCGGGTTTTCGAACGGCCTACTCGGCCGCGCAATTGATACAGTTGCGCAAGGCCAAACATGTCGGAGCGGTGCACCACAAGCGTATTTGCAGTGGGCACATCGAGGCCAGACTCAACGATGGTTGTGGACAACAGAACATCAAAGGCCCGGTCGTAGAAACCGTTCATGATGTCTTCCAGTTCCGTCGGCGCCAGGCGGCCATGGGCGGCGCGGAATTTCACCTCCGGGACGTTCTGGCGCAAAAACTCGGCGATGTCGTCAAGATCAGTGATGCGCGGGACCACATAGAAACTCTGGCCACCGCGGAAATGCTCGCGCAGCAGATGTTCTCGAATGATGACGGGGTCAAACGGCGTGATGTAGGTGCGCACCGCCAGACGGTCTATCGGTGGCGTGGCGATGATCGACATCTCACGCACACCTGACAAGGCCAGTTGCAGCGTGCGTGGAATTGGCGTCGCCGTGAGTGTCAACACATGGACGTCGGTGCGCAGTTCCTTCAGGCGTTCCTTGTGCTTGACGCCGAAGTGCTGCTCCTCGTCGATGATGAGCAAACCAAGATCCCTGAACTTGATGTTGCCGGTGAGAAGAGCATGGGTGCCAATCACCACGTCGATTGTGCCCTCGCCCAGTTCTTTCTTGACCTGATCGAGTTCCTTGCGACCCACAAGGCGCGAAGCATGGGCAATGCGAAGTGGCAGACCTTTAAAGCGGTCGCTGAAATTCTTGAAGTGTTGGCGAGCGAGCAAGGTGGTTGGCACAACAACGGCAACCTGTTTTCCCGCATAAGCCGCAACAAACGCGGCGCGAAGCGCCACTTCGGTCTTGCCAAAGCCCACATCGCCACAGACCAGCCGGTCCATGGGGCGGCCTTTTTGCAGATCGTCGATGACCGCTTCGATGGCACCCAGTTGGTCCTCGGTTTCCTCGTAAGGGAAACGCGCACAGAATTCATCAAAAGCACCTTCCGGAGGCGACAGCACTTCACCTGTCTTGAGTTCGCGGGCAGCAGCCGTCTTGATCAGGTCATTGGCAATTTCGAGAATGCGTTCCTTGAGGCGCGCCTTCTTCGCCTGCCATGCGCCACCGCCCAGTTTGTCGAGTTGCACATTCTCGGTGTCAGACCCGTAACGTGACAGAAGGTCGATGTTCTCAACGGGAATGAACAGCCGGTCATTATTGGCATAGATCAGCAACAGGCAGTCGTGTGGTGCCCCTTGGACTTCGAGTGTTTTGAGACCTTCAAAGCGGCCGATGCCATGGTCCACATGCACCATGAAATCGCCAGGCATGAGTGACGAGAGTTCGGCGATGACATCAGCGGCCTTGCGGGCGCGGCGCACACGGCGCACCATGCGATCACCCAGTATGTCTTGCTCCGTGATGACGGCGACGTCAGGAGTTTCAAAACCCTCCTCAAGCGGCTGGACGATGATGTTGATCAGCGAAGCACTGCGGGCAAGCACCTCGTTCCAGTTCGCGGCACTCGCAATCGCTCCGACGTCGTGGTCGCGCAGAATAGTGGCGAGGCGTTCGGCGGAGCCTTCCGTCCAGGCGGAGATCACCACGCGCTTCGGGGCCGCATGAAGGGCTTGAACATGGGTGCGAACGGCATCGTAAACATTGCCACCGACTTCCGCTCGCTCTGCTGCAAAACTGCGGCCTTGCTTGCCAGCAAACGATATGGCGCTGGCTTCCGGACGTTCGAAGGGTGTGATTTCCACCACCGTGCGGTCCGCAATCAACTGGGACCACTGGTCGGTCATCAGGTAAAGTCGCTGGGGCGGCAATGGTTTGTAGGGTGCGGCACCGAAGGTTTGCTTGCTCAGCGCTTCCTTGCGAGCGTCGTAGTATTCTTCGATTTGAACATGGCGGGCCGCAACACTTTCCTGTGCCATGTGCGACAAGCTCAGCACCGCCTCTGGCAGATAGTCGAACAAGGTTTCGAGTGCGGGATGAAACAACGGCAGCCAGTGTTCCATGCCCTGATAACGCCTGCTGCCTGTCACGGATTCATAAAGTGGATCATGGGTGTCTATGCCGTTAAATGCTTCAGCGTAATTTCTCCGGAACGTCGCCACGGCGTCCTTCGCAAGCAGAACCTCATTAGCGGCATGCAGCCTGAACGATTTCAACTGTTCCGTCGTACGTTGGGTGTGCGGATCAAAGGAGCGAATGCTTTCCAGCGTGTCGCCAAAAAAATCCAGTCGCACAGGTTGGGAAGCGCCGGGAGGAAAAATATCGATGAGGCCACCGCGCACTGCAAAGTCACCGGGGTCAACCACGGTGCCGGTACGACTGTAGCCATTATCAACCAGAAACGCTTGCAATACGTCGCCGGCCACGCGTTGCCCTGGCCTGGCAGCAAGCGATGCAGCGGCAACCATGGACTTTGGCACTACGCGTTGCGTGATGGCATTGACAGTGGTGAGAACGAGGCGCTGGCTTTCAGGTCCTGATGTGAACTGAGCCAGAGCCGACAGGCGCTGTGCCACGATATCAGCCGAAGGTGAAACCCGGTCGTAGGGCAGGCAGTCCCAGGCCGGAAACCTGACAATGGTGATTTCGGGGGCATGGAAACGAACTTGCTCTTCAAGCTGCGCCAACTGCTGGTCATCGACGCAGACGTGAAGCACCCCGCGTAAGCACGCTGTTGAAACAAGTTCAGGCAGCACATGCCCCAGAAATCCAAATGGCAGGCCGGAAAGCAGGTGACGACCCGGCAATGCAACGCGGGTTCTCAGGGTTGTCAGTGCACTCACGGTGTCACCATGGCTAGACGAAACGCCAGCATGTCGGCCAACATGGGAGACGTGAGATGCGATGGAACCGTTTCCTGCCCTGTCAGCCATGACAACAGTTGTTGATCAGGGATTTCAAGAAGGGTTTCAAACTGCGCAAGGTCTGACGCCGACATGGTAGAGAGATGGGCCTTTGCATATCCACCCACAACAATATCCATTTCCTTGATGCCGCGCCGCGAGGCCCGCCAGGCCAATCGCCTGCGCAAGATATCGAGGTCATGAGGGGTCGCGGCCATGGGCGCCTCATAACGTCAGAAGCGCTTGCGCCGCAACCGCTTCCGTTGGAAAACGGGTCATGCGCCCTGAACTGCTCAATCCCTTGTTTGCCGATGTCACAAGCCTGAAAGGCGTTGGCGACAAAGTGGCGAAACTGTTTCAGAAAGTGTTGCACAAAGGGGCCGCACCTGCGCGGGTGGTGGACCTCTTGCTACAACCACCCGTGGCAGTAGTCGACAGACGTTATCGTTGCACAATCAGCCAGTTACCAGAACAAGGTGTGGTGACAGTTGAAGTCACGGTGGGGCAACACAAGCCGCCGCCACCTGGCAGCAAGCAGCCCTATCGTGTTGACGTGTTTGATGACACCGGGCAGATGACGCTGATCTATTTCAAAGCTTATGCCGACAGTCTGAAAAGCCTGTTTCCGATCGGTGAGCGTCGCATTGTCTCAGGCGAAATCAGCTGGTTCCGGGCGGATGCGCAGATCAACCACCCGGATCATGTGGTCAGTGTCGATGCGGCCACAACACTTCCCGCCATTGAACCGGTATATGCCTTGACGGCGGGGTTGACGGGCAAGGCCTATCAGAAGGCCGTGCAGCACGCCCTGCCCCGCCTGCCGCAATTGCCGGAATGGCAGGATGCGGCATGGTTACAACGACATGCGTGGCCCAGCTTCCAAGTCAGTTTAACCACAGTTCATCAACCCAAGGCACCAGATGCCGTGGACATCATGCATCCCCTGCGGCAGCGTTTGGCCTATGATGAATTACTGGCCAATCAGTTGGCGCTGTCGATGGTCAGGCGACACATGAAGCGCTCATCAGGGCGCGTGTTGAAGGGCGATGGTCGGCTACGCTCCAAAATCATCGGGTCCTTGCCGTACCGTCTGACCGCCGCACAGGAAGCTTCCAGCCACGATATCGCCGTCGATATGGCATCAACACAACGCATGATCCGACTGCTGCAAGGCGACGTGGGTGCGGGAAAGACAGTGGTGGCACTGCTGGCGCTGGCCATCGCAGTCGAAGCGGGTACGCAAGGCGCCCTCATGGTGCCCACGGAAATTCTGGCACGTCAGCACATGGCATCGCTTGACAAGATCGCGGTGTCCACTGGCTTGCGGCTTGGTCTGCTCACGGGCCGGGAAAAGGGACGCAGTCGCGATGACATTTTATCTCGGCTTGAGTCCGGAGACATTGACATTCTGATAGGCACCCACGCGCTGTTCCAAGACGGTGTTACCTTCAAAGATCTTGGCTTGGTCGTGATTGACGAACAGCATCGCTTTGGCGTTCATCAACGCATGGCCCTGCAAGCCAAGGCCGATGTGGCTCCTGATCTGCTTGTCATGACAGCAACACCCATCCCTCGCACCCTCGCATTGACGGCCTATGGTGACATGGATGTTTCTCGCCTGCATGAAAAACCACCGGGACGTTTGCCAATTGAGACGCGTGTGATGCCATTGTCGCGTCTTGATGACGTTGTAGAAGGTTTGCGCCGCAGCCTGACCCAAGGTGTCCGGGTGTATTGGGTGTGCCCCCTCGTCGAAGAAAGCGAGTTTGTCGACCTTGCCGCCGTAGAGGACCGCTTCGCGCATCTGGCCGGGGCTTTCCATGGACGTGTTGGTCTGGTGCATGGACGATTGAAGGGACCGGAACGCGACCAAGTCATGGCTGGTTTCAAGTCTGGTGCCTTGTCCATCCTCGTGTCCACAACGGTCATTGAAGTGGGCGTTGATGTACCGGAAGCTGCCATCATGGTCATTGAAAATGCTGAGCGCTTTGGCCTTGCCCAGTTGCACCAGTTGCGTGGCCGCGTGGGACGCGGCACGGCAAAGTCCCATTGCATTCTGCTTTATCAAGAACCTTTAGGCGAAACTGCCAAGGCGCGACTCGAGATCATGCGCGCGACGGAAGATGGATTCATCATCGCAGAGGAAGATCTGCGTTTGCGGGGTGCAGGTGAAGTGTTGGGCACACAGCAATCGGGCCTGCCGGAGTTTCGTCTGGCTGATCTCTCAGTTCATACGGAGTTGCTGGCAGTGGCGCGGGATGATGCGGCTCTCATCATCAACCGCGATGAAAAACTGCAATCACCGCGTGGCGCAGCACTTCGGCATTTGTTGTATCTGTTCGAACGGGATGAGGCGATCAGGCTTCTGGGTGCGGGGTGAAATCCCTCTCCGTTATCGCTTCCGCCGCTTGACCATCTGGATTTCTTCAATCGCAGCAAGTGGCGCTTCCGGAAACACCAGCCCCATAGAAATCACAAGTTTCAAGCCGTCTTCAACCGACATGTCCAGCACCTGCACTTCATTCTCAGCCACAAAGAATACGTAGCCTGATGTGGGGTTGGGTGTTGTCGACACATAGACGGCATACATTTTCTGCCCCGGCTTCATG
>JANNNG010000235.1:0-3217 GCA_031398425.1 Hyphomicrobiales bacterium
CTGTCGAAGTGTGCCAAGATGATGATCGCAGCGCCCTTATTGTAAAGTTCTTTCAGCGTGGGGATGACGCGGTCAATGCGCGTGGTGTCCGTCACCTTGCCGTTGGCAATGGGCACATTGAGATCAAGCCGGATCACCACCGTCTTGCCATGCAGGTCAACGTCATCAAGGGTGCGGAAGGCTGGCATGGGATTCTCCAAAACGTCTGGGGCTCGAAAGATTTCTGCGATAGCGCTATTCCCAGCCCTCGACAATGCAGATATCGCCTGCGCTGGCCTTGATGGGCAATTGTTTTGCGCCTGATATTCGGCGGAGCCGTAATAGTCATTGGCCGCTTGCAGCGTCGGAAATTCAAAGATGACCGAACGTGGACGGCTCTTGCGTTCAACCACAGTCTGCGCACCAGCCCGCACAATGAAAGTGCCACCATGGGCGGCAAGAATGCCGTGAACAAGAGCACGATAAGACTGATAGATGTCCTGCCAAAAAGCCAGCACCGTGCGCCCCGTGTCGAACAGGCCATGCTTGGTCTTGTATTGAAGCGTAGCAGTATCATCGCCGACGCGTCGCAAAACAACCATTCTGGAGGTGCCAAAATCAAGGGCGAGGGCGATGGCGCGCATGGGGTGGGGGATAGGGGAGATTGGAAGGAGGGGAAGTGGGTTGATTATTAGTGCAAGTTCGAAAACCAATTGCCTGTTGACATTTCGTATCCAATTGGATACATAGAATTTTGATGAATACCATCGTTCAATCAATAGTCTTTTCCGCATGGCTGCGCGATTTGCGAGACGAAGTGGGCAGGGCCTTGATTTTGCAACGGTTGATCAGCGCAGAACTTGGTAATTTCGGCGATTGTCAACCTGTAGGAGAGGGTATCTCCGAAATGCGATTGCATCATGGACCGGGCTATCGGGTTTATTTTATTCGACGCGGCACCACTGTTTATTTGCTGCTCTCTGGTGGCAACAAGGCCAGTCAGAAAACTGATATTCGCCTCGCCAAAAAGATGGTGAAAGACATGAAGGAATTAGACACATGACAAAAAAGCCAAAAATTACATTCTCGACGTTTGATGCGGCTGATTATCTCGATAATGAAACCGTAGTTGCTGAATTTCTATCAGCGTCAGCACAAGACGAAAATCCCGACGTGCTGCTGAAAGCGCTGTCCGCAGTCGCCAAGGCACGTGGCATGGCGCAGGTGGCGAAAGACTCAGGTTTGGGGCGTGAGAGCCTGTACAAGGCGCTGACGCCAGGTGCGAAGCCAAGGTATGAAACGATTGCAGCCGTGATGCGGGCGTTGAATGTGAAGTTTGAGGTGGGGGTGCGGTGAGTTTTGTTGAGTGGCCTCGGAACTCCGCATGATCATAACTTACCGTAACAGTGGTAATAACTACGAGGAAGGGTATGCAACTATCTTTGATCGAGCCAATTTATGCGTGATGACTCGGTCAAAATGCTTGGAAGCTTCGAGCAAATCAGTTTCTTCGCCGCAAAAAAGTATCGTCAAGAAGTGGTCATGTGCGAGCAGGGTATTGCGTTGTCGCCCGCTCTGTTGAAAGCATAGTGCCCTCGGACGGTATGCGTCTGCTTGCCCATCGCTAAAAGGCTCGCGGTCCCGCTTAAATTCGATGTGTAAAGCCAGTCTTTGCTTGTGAATATTCTCGATAAAGAAAATTGCATCAGTTTCCATAGACACTGATTTGCCAGTCCTGCAGTTGCAATGATCGCAAGGTTCAAACCAGTAATTCGCCCAGAATGGTGCCTTCATCCTGTTTGTTGGATCACGGGATTGTCGCTGTTCGTCCCATAGTAGTAGAGAATTGGAGTAGGCGTTTGTAAACTTGGTATTTTCCAGCAGAAAGTTAATTCCCACAGGCTCCGTTGTCAAAAAATGTGCAATTGCATCAAGAAATTGCTGAGCATTGGTTTGATATTTGCTGTTTGTTTCTGAGTAGAAGTTTGGCATTGTTTCAGTCTTATATGAGAAACTACAATTTTGCAGAGTTCAATTTGACTGCGTTCGTACCAGTTTCGGCATCGTCGGTTTAGTTGACGGTTTCGGTGAGCGGACACAAATCCCAATTTCCTTCAAGGCTCCAGCTTCTCCCTCGCAGCACTCGCAATAAACGCCGACCGCGTAATCCCAGCTCTTGTTGCGGCGGTGTCGATGGCTTCTAGGAGGCCTGCATCCATGGTGAGGTTGGCGCGTACGCTACGACCGGCGTCGAGCACGACGGGAATGATGACCGTGCTTTCTGACTTTGCCGGTTTTTCTTTTTGAAGAATATCGGCAATTGGTGAGGCTTTGGGAAAGGGGGTGCCACTCGATTGTTTGTGCGCCATCACATCACGCAAAGCTTGCGTTACATCGGCGATGGCTTCTTCTGGCGTGGAGCCTCCGCCAACGCAACCATCAATATCGGGAATGCGAACGCCCCAGACATCTCTGCTGCCATCAACAATACCGATATAACTGCGTGGGTGCTTTTTCATTTCATATCCTGTCAATGCCATCCGGCGGCTTTCGCGATAGATCTTGCTGTACCGGGTGTGAGCTCTCGGTGGCGCGGCACTGTGATCATTTCTCCGGGTTCTCCGGTGTGGATGAAACGGTCATGGCTGCCACCGCCGATGTTTTGCCAGCCTTCTGCCAACAACCTTGCAATGATCTTGCGGGTATTAGTTTCGGGTTTTGGCATGTTGTTATTCGTGCATAATGATGCACGAATTTTGGATTGGTGTCAATGATCTGTAGGAGGTGTTGCGTAACCGACACCCCCTCCCGCCTTCGGCGTACTCCCCCATGCTTTGCGTGAGGGAGAAACGAAAGTTATTTGCTGGCGGCCTTCACCACTGCTTTTGCCGTGATCCCAAACTTTTCATACAGCACTTCCGCCGGAGCACTTGCGCCAAAGCCTGTCATGCCGACGAAGTGGCCGTCCACGCCGACGTAGCGATCCCAGCCGTTGCGGAGGCCCGCTTCCACGGCGATGCGGATTTTTTCGGTGCCCATGACCTTGGCCTTGTGGGCTTTCGATTGTCTTTCAAAGAGTTCCATGCTCGGCACTGATACCACGCGGGTGTTGATACCTTTCTTGTCCAGCATTTCCTTCGCTTGAATCGCGATTTCGACTTCGGAACCGGAGGCGAAGATGACGGCTTTTGTCTTTTTTGCGTGGCCTGCGATTTCATAAGCTCCGCTGGCGCAGAGA
>JANNNG010000080.1:0-29192 GCA_031398425.1 Hyphomicrobiales bacterium
GCTTGATATCAGCAGCCTCATTGTCACCTACACCGCCGCGCAAGGGTTGATCGGATCACTGGTGCCACGCTTGCTGGGACCGTGACATGAGGTTCTGGGTCACACTCCTGATGCCATTGTTCATATGGCTTCTGCATTTCCATGGTGTTTACACCGCCGCGGAGTTCGCGCCACTCTCGCTTCCTGTTGTGATGCCAGTTCTGACTGTCGTCGCTTTGCTCGCGTTGGCAATAGCAGCCAAGTCGAGATCCTATCTGATACAATGGCAGAATATTATCTTTAGCGGTGGTGCCCTGTTGGCCCTGATTGCCATTATCTGGCAAACGCTGCCGCAATTCCTCTGAGTGCTGTCAATGCTTACTGAACCGGCGGAACGACGCCGTTGTTCAGCCCAGCATCTGGCAATACAGCAGGTGCAACATCCGTTTGAGAAGGCACAATCGCGCCTCCATCTTTTTGCGGTGTGGACGGTGCTGCATTGATGGCAATGCGATCTGAGGGAATTGGGGCTGGTACGACTTTTCCGTCAGCACTTGACACGCGCCAAACCGTATTTCCCGCATCGTCTGCAATCAGCAGCGCCCCTGTGCCGTCGATACCAACACCCACCGGGCGGCCATGTGCCTTGTCGTTCTCGATGAATCCGGTGACTACGTCCACAGGCTTGCCGACAGGGCGACCCTCTGCGTCAAAAGCAATATAGACAACCTTGTAACCGTTGAAGACATTGCGGTTCCAACTGCCGCGCTGACCCACAAAAGCGCCATTGCCATAATTTTCTGGCATCGCAGAATCGAGTGTGAAGGTCATGCCCAGAGCGGCTACATGGCTTGACAGTGCATAGTCGGGTGAAATCGCCGTTTCTACCAAATCGGGACGAGGCGGATGCACGCGCGGATCGACATGGTTGCCATAATAGCTCCATGGCCAGCCATAAAAGGCTCCGTCGCGCACAGATGTCATGTAATCCGGTACAAGATTGGGACCGAGTTCGTCGCGCTCGTTGACCACAGTCCAGAGCACGCCGGTCGTCGGGTGAATTGTAAGGCCGTTGGGATTGCGCAATCCAGAAGCAAACACGCGTGCCGCACCTGTTGTGCGGTCAACCTGCCAGATTGCGGCGCGGCCCTTTTCTGCTTCAAGTCCGCGCTCTGCCGCGTTGGAGTTCGATCCCACGGACACATAAAGGTAACGTCCGTCTGGGCTGGCAGCAAGGTCCTTCGTCCAGTGGTGATTGATCGGGCCGCCTGGCAAAGGCGTCAAGATCGAAGGCGATGCTGCAATCGTTGTCTCACCCAGCTTATAGGGATAAACTAGAATAGCATCGGCGGCAGCGACATAAAGTGTGTTGTCGACCCATGCCAAGCCAAAGGGTGAGTTGAGTTTCGTCAAGATGTTGTGGCGCTCGTCGACAGTTCCGTCGCGATTGGTGTCGCGCAGCAGCGTGATGAAGTTGCTTTCCTTCTGTGCTGAGGTACCGCTGCCTTGCGCCATTGACATCAGCCAACCGCGAATGAAGTCCTTGGGACGCTCCAAAGGCTTGCCTTTTGGTGCACGCGACTGAACCACCAGCACATCGCCATTCGGCAACGTATGGACGGTGCGGGGATTGACAAGATCAGTGGCAAAGGCCGTGATCACGAGACCCTTCGCAACTGTGGGTTTGGCATCTCCTGTCCATCCAATCACTTCGGCAAGGGCAAGATCAGGCACAAGATCTTGCTGCGGTGCTGGCAACACTGGGTTTGGACCAACCTGCTGCGACACTTCAACTTGTGCCGGATCATCACTGCAGGCCGACAGAGCAAACAGGGAAACCACACAGCCTGCGAAAATCGAGGCCCGATAAACACCTGCGTCAATCATGATGCTTCACTCCCACGCCGTGACGATAGACAAGGGCGGCACCCAGCCACCCCGTAACAAGCATGAGCGCCACGGTCGCGACGGATAGCGCAAGACCGGTGGGAACAACGCCTGTCCACCCGTCGCGTGCGTGCACAAGACTGTTGATGAAGGCCAGCAGCAAAACGATCATGTTGCCAATCGCGTGCGGCCAGGCCTGCGCCTTTGAGCGAATTTCACGCCGCGAAAATAGATCTACGGCACCCGCAACCATGGCCAGTCCGCCACCCACGAGCCCGGCAAGCAGCAGCCATTCGGCAAAATGCTTCCAAGTCAAGTTCGATGTCTGCCAGTAGGCAACATCCATGATCAATGCCAAGGTGAAGAATGCAATGGGGAAAGGAACAAGCATGGCGTGGACAGGATGGCCTGCAATTGACGCCGTGGATTTGGGGTGAATATTGTCCATGGATGTGTCCTGATCGTCGACCGTAAAAAAAGTTCTAAGAGGAACGTTTCTCAGGCAGGTTCGTTCCACGCAGAAGTTGGCGGCATGTATCGCTGTTTTGGGATCAACGCGTGTGTCGCACCCAACCCCTTCAATATTTCTGTTGCAACCAGATTGGCGTTTTCTGCTACATTGGCCAAGCCTTGGCTGAATGGATAACGTTCCAGAACTTGTGGCAGGGCAAGACAGTAAATTGATGAGAATGGGACTTCTTTCAATTCAATTTCGAACGGCGCTTCTATTGGCTTGTCTGTGTTCAGCATAGTCTCGATCAACGACGGAAACGGCAGTTCCTTGAGACCCGCCGAGGCTTGGCCCCGGGCGTCTATCATCACGTCAAAAAGCAACACACATTCACCTATTCCAACACTGACCGTTCCGTTGTCATGGCCTTTGAAATTCGCGTCGTCTCCACTGTCACGCAGCGAAAGAACGCCGCTGTCGAACAGGGCGATGACACGCGCCGACGACAAGTGCGGGACGGCTGCATAACTATCGGCAAAGACCGGCAGCAGCGTTTTGGTAAACACATCCCAATCTGTTTCATTCAAGGACCTCAAGGCCCTGTCGAAATTCTCATGCGCACGCAGAAGCACATACCGCGATGGGATGGTTTGACGCTGTTTCAAAGACTGGCGCGCTTTCACAAGATCAGCTTTTAGCGCAACATGCCCTCCAAGTTCTTGCCGCCTTTTGAAATATGCATCGGAAAATCCTTCAATCGTCCGCGAATCTGCTCCCAACTGATCAAGATAGTTTGGATCTGCTTCATGCAGCTCTCGGCACAAAAGCTCGAACAGCCGTTCGAGCAGACCATCATCCCCGAGCGCAACTTGCTCGTCGACAGCTTTGGATGAAAAAATATTCAACGGCACATATGGATATCGATAGTAAAAATCTCCTTCGGGCATGATGCCCATTTTGGAGACCATGGTGATTTTCAGCGGTTTCGATGTCGCATTTGGCTGCCAGGATACAGTACCATTCTCTTCAACAAATGTTCCATGTGTGGACCCCAGTGCGACCACGACGTCAATCGCAGACAAGGAGGATCCGAGAACTCCAATATGACAAGGCGAAAGACTTGTCACATTCGTGTAGGGCCAAGGCGAAAGTAGTTTTGCCGCACCAATCCTTGGGCTCGATGGCCAGACATGACCTGTCGCAATCACAACATGATCGAAAGTTTCAATTCGTTCACTTTTATCAGTGTACACGTTGATCTTGCCACCCGTCGCAGATGCTATATCCACGACCCGTTCGCTTTCTCGAATTGAAACCGCGTGGCCTGCCTTGCGAAACTGCTCGCATAATCTGGTAAATTCGTCGGCCAGATACTCCCCAATCAGCAAGCGGGGATAGAACGCACGCGCACTCAATTCATGGGCGGATAATTCCCATTCACCCAGTTCCCGCTTGGGAAGGTCCTCGAGCCAATCTATGAGTGTGCGGGTCACGCAAGGAATTTCGCGACTGAATGCATTGCACAGCATATAGTCAGCGTTCATGTCAGAGCGGTATGGCATGCCCTTGCCGACTTCAGATGATGCTTCAAAGATTGTCAGATCAAGGGGATGTGTTGAGATCAGAAGATGCTTCAACAGATAAATCGACGTTGCACCAGATCCGATGATGCATACTCTGTTTCTGTTCATGTGACGGATTTCTTGTTTGTTGGCGTCTTTGACACAACGTGCACGACTGGCAAATTGTTCCCTGCTGCTGGCTGGTGGAGTGTCTAACCCGAATGAATGGTTGAGAAGCTGTCAACGCTTGCAATGTCAGCATAAAACATCTGGCGCAGCTCATCTGCTTTTTCAGGGTTGCGCAATATTGCCGAAGGATGATTTGCCACCAGGATTGGTAGACCGAAACTTGATTGTTCGGTTCTTCCTCGACGGGTTTTTATGCTGCCCCCTTCGCCTGTCAGCGCCAAAACTGCGGTTGAACCTAAGGCCACAATAAGTTCGGGTTTGATGAGTTCAACTTCCCTCTGAAGCCACCATTTGCAGAGTTGTATTTCAGACTGGTTTGGTCGTGCATGAATGCGGCGTTTGCCACGGGTGGTGAACTTGAAGTGCTTGACGGCATTGGTGAGGTAAACTTCTTTCCGATCAATGTGAGCCAGGCGCAATGCTTCATGAAAGATTTGTCCTGCCGGCCCGACGAAAGGCTTTCCCGCGATGTCCTCGTGGTCTCCAGGTTGTTCACCGACAAACATGACCTTCGCACCTCTGCTGCCTTCGCCACAGACGGTCTGTGTTGCATGACAGTGCAAGGCACAGCGTGTGCAATTTCGGGCCGCCTTGTTCAAACTTTCGATAGACATGAATGCGCCATCGCCCACATCTGGTCGCTTTACCGTTGGAGCTTTGATCCTCGCAAGTTCCAAAGAGGGTTGGGTTGCTGCTTGTTCTCGCATCGACTGAACCCGCTTCTCAGCGTTTGCCACAAGATCAGGAATCAGCGCTGCCTCCGGCAAGTTTTTCCAATACTTCTTTGGCATTTCGCTTTGCATGGCCTTGATTTTCAGGCGGGCAGGGTTGAAAATGTTGGCATAGTACGTGCGCCACAAGTCCTCCGTGTGGTCGGCGGCGAGATGGCGATTGCCATCAGGTGGATGGAATGACAAAAAACCATCGGCGAAGCGCGAAACACCTTTAGGCGTGGAGATGATCCAATCCATGTCAGCGAAGCGGTTCGCGAAGAAGGACCCGGTGAGTTCTACAATAAAGTGTTCAGGTTCAAACCACGCACCAAAGCAGCGTCTGTCTGCTTCTACAGGGAATTCCCTGAAGCGCACGAAGGCCTTCATCTTGTGACAGTCACGGCTCACATTTTTTACCATGCCGCAGAGGGACGACACATCCGCATCGACCGGGTTGTTCAGAAGGTCAGGTTCGGTGCGCAATCGCCACAGGAGTTTGTAAAGCCTTGCAAATCGATCATGACTTTTGTGGGCGACCACTTTTGAGGCGACGTCCAAAAACTGACGGGGCACTTTCGCAACCGTGACACTCTCGGCTGTTTCAACACTTGTTTCCGAAAAAAGTTCAGACTGGGTGTCATCATCAAACCACATGATCTGCTCTGGCGGAATTTCATGTGCCAGCAAGTGCCGTGCGGCGGTGCGCCAAATGTTGAATGCGCCAAGCCTTGGAATTCGCTGCGATATCATGCGAACAGCGGCAACTGTTCTGGAGCGGGCGCAAATCTCGCGCGAAGATGTGCGGCATCGGTCAATTTTCCGGGATGCCAGTCGTGCAGGCATACAAAAGCCTTGGCTTTGTTCATTATTGCTCCCATGCGCAGCATGTCTTCGTAGCGTAAACGAGAAGTGCGACGGGCCTGCAGCAGGCGCTTCACGGTTTTCGTGCCAAATCCGGGTACACGCAACAGAAGTTCCTTCGGCGCAGCGTTGACATTGAGAGGAAACACCTCGCGATTTTTGAGCGCCCAGGCCAACTTGGGATCAATCGCAAGGTCGAGCATGCCATCGTCTGTCGCACGGGTGATTTCGTCCACTCCAAAGCCATAAAATCGCATGAGCCAATCGGCCTGATAGAGACGATGTTCGCGGATGAGCGGGGGTTTTACCAACGGCAGCACGATTGAAGAGTCTGGAATTGGGCTGAAGGCCGAATAGTAGACACGTTTCAGTTTGTAGCTTGCGTAAAGTGACGAACTGCGTTGAAGCACTGTTGCATCAGTCGAATGATCTGCCCCTACAATCATCTGAGTGCTCTGACCAGCGGGTGCAAAGTGTTTCTGGCGTTTGTTGATCAAGGTTGGATCGCGCGACTCCTGAATCGTTGACCTGATCCCTGCCATCGCTTGCTTTATGGACAAAACGTCTTTTTCAGGCGCCAGATGTTGCAGAGACAGATCGGTGGGAAATTCGATGTTGATGGAAAGGCGGTCGGCATAGAGACCGGCTTCGTTGATGAGCTCCTGCGAGGCATCAGGAATTGTCTTGAGATGAATATATCCACGGAAGCTGTGGGTCAGCCTCAGTTCCTTAACAATGCGCACCATGTCTTCCATGGTTTTGTCAGACGACTTGATGATGCCTGACGACAGGAACAGCCCTTCGATATAGTTGCGCCGATAGAAATCAAGCGTGAGGGTAACCACTTCTTCAACTGAGAACCTGGCCCTTGCCACATTGCTGGACGCACGATTGACGCAAAAAACGCAATCATAGATGCAGAAATTCGTCATCAATATCTTTAGCAGGGAAATGCACCGGCCATCGGGGGCATAGGCATGGCAGATGCCGTGCCCTTCAGTTGACCCCAACCCCTTGCCGTCAGATGAGTTTCGTTTTGTCGTTCCGCTCGACGCGCATGATGCGTCATATTTCGCAGCATCGCTGAGAATTTCAAGCTTCTGAATGAGGGAGTAAGTTGTCATTGTTCACTTAATGTTCTGCACTACACAAACTGCAGTTTCAAGTTAAATATTGGAAAGATGGCTGCGATCGGGTGGCAGGCGCAATCCGCTTGAATTTGCTGAGCACCTGCGGCGAAATGGCCTGATGCGAATATCAAAGTTACCGGCTGAAGTACGGTCGCATAGCGGCGCTTAAGTCAAAGGTGCCGCAATTGGGGCTCTTGGCCTCACCAGTTGTGCAAACAGTCGATCAACCACATGAAGGCCTTTGCGAACTCGTTCTACAACACTTCCGTTCGCGAAACAGTCGCGCCCCAACCTGGCCCTGACCCGTAAAAAAGTGATCAATAACAAGGGTGGGGCAGCAACTTGTCGAAACGGCCAGAAGTCATCAAGCTCCCCAGCCGACAGCATAGGCCAACAATGGACCCAACATAATTGTGGCACTCGAAACACCGGCAGCAATATCCCGGCCTTCAAAATAGGGCGAGTCGCGGTTTATGATTTCATTCCTGAAAACATGTGCTGGGCGCAAAGGCTCAAGGGCTTCTTGCAAGTAAACCGTTCTGCTTGAGCGCGTCACGGCTTCCTGTTCATTGTCGAGCATTGTCATCTGAGTTCTCCTACATTTTGGCACGGCTGTGCAATGTACTGAGAACGGCAAACCGTGCGGGTTGTTCCATGTAACTTGATGCTGGCGAATGCCTTATGGCCCGGTCAGAATTGACCCACGTAAGAAAATCATGCTCTCGCGAGTCAGTCGTGAGAAACGTTGATGATATGCAATGGTTTCCGCAGGAACTAACTTGTGCTTTCAAACGTTGCATCTCCATGCACACGCCCATTCGCAAAGCTGTTTTCCCAGTTGCTGGTCTCGGTACCCGCATGTTTCCGGCCAGCAAATCCATTCCCAAAGAAATGCTGACTCTGGTGGATCGCCCCATCATCGAATGGGTCGTTCAAGAAGCACGCGAAGCTGGGGTGGAGCAATTCATCTTTGTCACGTCGCGTAACAAGACCAGCATAGAAGACCATTTCGATACAAACTTTGAACTTGACCAAGCCTTCGCTCGAAAAGGCGATTTGAGTTTGCTCGACAAAAGTCACAGAGAACTTCCAGAGCCCGGCACATTACTGATTACCCGTCAACAAAAGCCTTTGGGACTTGGCCATGCCATCTGGTGTGCGCGTCACGCTGTAGGAAACGAACCATTTGCTGTCCTGTTACCTGATATGGTCATGCGGTCCTCGCCGGGATGCCTGAGCCAAATGGTCAGAGAGTACACTGCGCATGGCGGCAATATTGTCGCAACAGAAAATGTGTTGCGCGCTGACGTGCATCGATATGGAATTGTCGATCTGCAAGGTTCGAACGAGAAACTTGCAGCCGTTTCCAATATGGTCGAAAAGCCCACAACACAAGATGCGCCTTCGACTGCAGCGATATCCGGGCGTTACATCCTTCAACCCCAAATCTTCGACATACTCGCCAATCAGCGGCCTGGTGCTGGTGGAGAAATTCAGCTGACTGATGCAATTTTGCGACTTCTGGCCACTCAGGTCGTTTGGGCTTACCGATATGACGGACAAACATTTGACTGTGGTGACAGATTCGGATTTCTCAGCGCCAACGTGGCCATGGGACTCGATCATCCGAAACTTGGTGAACAGTTCAGGCAGAGAATATTACAGCTGATTGGAGCTGAAATCAGTGCAAATAGTGCAGAGAAGTCTACTGCACCGCATGGTTTGAGCTAAACCCATCCAATACTAGAACGCACACCACGAAATGTAGGAGAGCGCACTTCTCTGCCCGCCTTATCAAGCGGCCAGTCTTGACTTGGTATCAAAGAACAAGGCTTGACTGACAACGGCCTTCACCATTTCGGGAAGGAATGGTTTTGTGATCAGAAAGGCTGGCTCCGGCTTTATGCCTGTCAACAGGCGTTCGGGGAATGCAGTGATGAAGATGACTGGAACTTCAAAGTTTCCGAGTATCTTGTTCACCGCATCGATACCGGAACTTCCGTCAGCCAATTGTATATCTGCCAATACCAATCCAGGTCTTTTGGTCGCGGCGAGGCGCAATGCATCTTGCTCTGTCCGAGCCACACCTGTGACGCGATGGCCCAGACTTTCAAGCAGCGTTTCAAGATCAAGGGCGATTAACGGTTCGTCCTCAATGATCATGACGTCGGTTGCCACCTGGGCTGTAAGTTGTTGAGATGCCTCTTCGATCAGGTCCTGAACTTCCAGAGGCTGGTGCTTCAAAATTTCTGCTACTTGGTCTGTTGTGAAGCCTTCGACGGCCATCAGCAAGAATGCCTGCCGCGCCTTGGGGCTGAGCGCTTCCATGTGCCGACCTGCAGACACTTCCCATTCGGGTTTGCTACCCTTATTTTTTGTATCGAAATTCACCGACTCCCAAAGTGTGCAAAATCCGCGATAGAGCGAGAGGCGGACATCCGTTGAAGTGTCGAAGCTGGGTGGATCCGCTATGATGGCCTCCAGCAAAGCCGCCACATATGCATCACCACTGTTCTGGTCACCCGTAAGCGCGCGCGAAAAGCGCCGCAGAAGGGGAAGATGCGGCGCTATTTCCAAAGCTAAATTCATTCTGTTTGACCCCGTTGATATTCGACACGGGTCGTCGCCTCTCGCAACAATCCATGTCTGACTAGACTTTAACGCCCAAAATGTGGCAAGGTTCCAACACTATGGCAGAATATTTTGAAGGATGGAACCATCGCAAGTTGGCTTGCATTGTATGATCTAGAGTTCCGCCGCCGTGGTGTTACAGTGGTTCACGGCAAAAAGGTTCAAGGACACAGGTGGCACATGACGGAAAAGCGGAACAAAACCAAATCAAGCTTGAGAGATAACAAAAAATTGCCCCTGCAAACCACATCAAACTCCGGCGCCAAAGCCTCCCACGTGCCAATGCACGATCTGGTAGGTGAAAAACTGCGTGCTTACTACGACCAAATGGCAAACGAGCCTGTTCCCGATCGTTTTGAGCTATTGCTCAAGCAACTTGAAGCGAAAAACAAAGAGGAAAAATCCGCTTGAAAGCGCTGTTTGTATGACCATATCCGACAAGTTCCGCGAAGATCTGCTTGCCGCAATACCGGGTCTGCGTGCTTTCGGCATTTCGCTGACATCAAGAACAGATCGTGCTGATGATCTTTTGCAAGAAACGCTGATGAAAGCGTGGAAACACCACGACAGTTTCCAGCCGGGCACCAACATGAAAGCGTGGCTCTATACCATCCTTCGCAATGAATTCTATAGTCAGATTCGCAAGCGTAGCCGGGAGGTGGAGGACGCGGAGGGTGCATTCGCTGGCAAAGTGGAAGTACCACCCGAGCAGCATGGACATCTTGACATGGCTGACTTTCGGTCTGCCTTGGCGCTGCTGCCAGAGGATCAACGGGAAGCGATTGTCCTTGTGGGTGCATCTGGTTTTTCTTACGAAGAAGCTGCGGATATCTGCAAAGTGGCAGTTGGCACAATCAAAAGCAGGGTCAACCGCGCGCGCAACAGACTGAGCGAAGTTCTACAGTTGGACGAAAGCCACAACGCAAAGCTACTTCATCAAACTCATGCGCCCGCCAGGCGTCTTTACCCCCCAGTCGACTGAATCTTCATTTCACCACCATTGGAACAAAACTGTGTTCGGTGCATTTATGTTTGCCTTAACATTCGGGAGCACGCACATGATCAGCACCATCCTCATAGTACTACTTGTTCTCATTCTACTGGGTGCCTTGCCAAGCTGGGGATACAGCCGGTCATGGGGCTATGGTCCCTCTGGCGGCATCGGTTTGCTGTTACTGGTGCTGGTCGTTCTGGTTGCCATGGGTCGTATCTGACGCTTTCAAGGTAATGGAACGTCGAATCACGATGACATGTGACAGGGTGCAGCGTCATATTGGGAATGTGATTCCTGGCCCGTGGGGGCCATGATCGCTGTTCCCGTGCTGGTGGCGATAAAGATGTTCTGCGAACGCCGAGTTCTTAACGTAAAAGTATCCTGACGAAAAGAACACTCCTGCAGACGCATCAGCCGCGACTATTGGCGAGCAGAAGAACGATGCTCACCAGTTCCCGGTTGGAATATGGCTTGTAGATTGTTGTCACGCGAGAGTCGCGAAAATGGCTATATCCCGTTATCACAACCACCGGGATTGACTGCGCAACGCATAGGGGAATGAGTTCAGATCCGTCTCCGTCAGGCAGTTTTATATCAAGTAAAACCATTCCATAGTTCTTACGGTCATCGCCAAGAATATTACGCGCTTCCGACAACGATGAGACATTGTCAATGTTCTGAATGCCTATTTCGCGCAAGCTCTGTTCCAGATCCCACGCCACCAGCTTTTCATCTTCCACAATCAGAATGTGAGTTGACCCTTTACCAGCATATTGATGATTTTCTCGCATGCTCTACAGTCTTCCATCCAACCAAAAGGTTGGAATGAATGTATTGGGACGCAGCTGTCATTTAACTAAGACATAGTCGGGGATTGGGTATGAAACCGCAAATCATCAACAACTCTGAAGGCCGCTCTTTGCAAAAACGCACAATTGCCTGCGAGGTGTGCCCCTTGCGATCACTGCCTGTCTTTCGCTCCTTCACGCCAGAAGAGCTGAAGTTTGTCACCGAGTTCAAGATTGGCGAGATCAGCCTCACCACTGGCCAGACCCTGCTCCAGGATGGCCAATCCAGCCCCTATTTGTTCACGCTCTTGTCCGGCTGGATGTTTCGCTACAAATCCATGGCCGATGGGCGGCGTCAGATTCTGAATTTTGCTCTGCCTGGCGACTTTGTTGGAATGCAATCTGCCGCATTCAAAGAAATGCAGCATGCCGTTGAAGCACTGACCGATGTTCGCCTGTGTGTGTTTCCACGCGAGAAATTGTGGTCACTGTATTCTACCCAGCCGGGACTTGGCTTCGATTTGACTTGGCTCGTCTCTCGTGAAGAACGAATGCTGGATGACCACCTCTTGAGCGTTGGTCGCCGTACAGCGCTGGAGCGCATGGCGTATTTTGTAATGTTGTTGCATCGGCGGGCAAAGGAGCTGGCGCTGCTTGTCAACGGCGCGCTCGAATTGCCAATCACCCAGCAACATGTCGCCGACACCCTCGGACTATCCATTGTTCATACGAACAAGACACTGCGGAAGCTCTATGACCGGGACATTATCAGTTGGAAGCAGCGCACTCTTGCAGTCCTCAACGAAAAGGAGCTGGCAAACATTGCCCGATACGAGAGAGTTGCTCCGCAACTACGGCCATTGATTTGAAGGGCCCACGCAAAAGGTCAGCGCCATCCCCAACCAAAAGTCAGAGATGGCTTCACACCGCATACACATGGGGGCATATGTTAGCGGTGAGACCGAGGATGATTCATGGATGGCAGTAGTGTTGCCAGGACGATACCCACACCGAGCCCGACGGCACCCATCACCAAAGGCCGTTCTTCCATCATCGCATACACTGATTGTCCGCGCTCGCGCAGATGAAGATCGCCAGAAAGTTTCGGCAGCGAACGCCCTGCCTTTGCCGCGGTGTCATAGGCGCCAGAGAGTGCATCGCGCCCTTGTTGATACAAGGAGCTTGAATGCCCATTTTGCACCTTGCGGCGTCCCTTGGACGATGACCCAGCCTTTGCCACTTTGCGGGTGGCGCTGCGTGCCTTCCGTGCACCGGGTTTTTTCACTGTGTCACTGCTGTTTTGTGTCGCTGAATTGGCCATGGTGACCTCCTTTAGGGGTTGAGTGCGCAAGACGGGTCCGCCGCACGCGGCTTCCGGCAGATGGTGTGCGTTCAGGCCCACTCATTTGACGGGAGAGAAGGAACAATCCGGCAGCGGCTGCCAAGATTGCAAAAGGGTTGCCCTTGATCTTTTTCTGCATACGCTTCAAGACGCTGAAATCCGGGTCCAGTGTAGCCAACGCCGCGTCTGCAATGCGAGAAGGCTTCAACTGTACAACAACGCCATCGATCGCATCCAGAAACAACGCTCGCTTGGAATCGGCATCTTTCCGCAACATCTCCAGATTTTTCACGGCGGCGACCTCTGACGACGGTTTGCAAACTGGGCCCAACGTTCCAATACAGCAGAAATTCCGAGTTTTGATCGCGCGAGGTGACTGGCGAGCCATGTGCAAATGAAAGAAAAGATGAGCAGCGCCAGCACCAGAACACCTGCGGCGGCTGAAAGTCCTCCAACATATGGGGCAAGCAGACTGACCATGAAAAGGGAAAACATCATCATAGCAGATAAGACGCACCCGCACGCCACCACGCCTAGGGCAACAATTGCCATAAGCCTTTTTCCATCGGAAGCCAGTTCAGCCTTTGCCAAGGCAGCTTCGGCAGCGAGCCAAGATTGGCCCTCGCTCGATAGTTTTCGGAATGCGCCCATCACGTGCAAGCCTGCTTTGCTTTCTACATCGCAGTCGAAACAGTGTGCGAGCCATCACGCCCGTTGGCCTTTGCCTTCCTGACGCCTACGCCCCGCCGGGAGCCAGATTTTCCAGCGCTTTTTCCGCCAGCATTCTTGCGTGACGTCCGGGTCTTATCTCTCCCCGTAAATGAACCCGCCATCAGTCGCGTGAAGGCAAATCCGGCAGCAACTGTAAACGCAGCAGTAGCCAAGGGATAACGCTTTGCCAGATCGCCTGCATCTGAGGCCATCGTTTCAAGGTCAGTTCCTGTCACATAGCCAGCCAGTGCTTCCATTTGGTCCGCTGCTGCATCGACATAGGACTGAATGTGCGGAATGTCTGGCAATTCCCCCGCAAAATTGCGGGCTGCCGCAGCGATTGCCTCAATTTTTTCAGCCCCGGCTTCCTGACGACTGCGCAGAAGTGTTCCGGCAATCCCGAGTACATCATTATAAAGCGGGCTGCGCCGCGTATTGCGCGTGCCGTGCCGGAAGGACGCTGCGGATTTAGTGGTTTTCTTTGCCTTGCGAGCCATGATATTTTCCTCGTTTGTTGAGTGAGACTTAAATGTAGAACGTGCATCTGCCCATTTGGTTCCTTCCATTGGCCGGGCATTTTGGTCTATGAACCACTCTTCAGGTGCAGAGTGCGGGATTAAATATGAGTGGAATGCAATCGGCGCGACAGAACGGAATCGCGCTCTCAGTGCCAACATTGCTTGTGTTGTTGTCACTTGCGATCCTGACCCCTCTAGTAGGTTTCACGATTTTCAGCCTTGATCGTTTCGCGACAAGCTTGCGGAAGGTGGAAGCTGACGCCATTCAATCAAGGGCAGCAAGCACGTCTGCTGCCATCGACAGGGAAATCACAAGTCTGATTACCATTGGCAAAACTCTTGCTGCTTCTCCGTCGCTGGTCACCAATGATCTTGGGGCATTTTACGACGAGGCCAAGCAGGCCATCCGCTCGACTGATCTGAACGTGCTATTGCTGGATTTAACCGCACAGCAACTGGTCAATACACGCGTCAGCTTTGGCACGGTGCTACCACGCAGTTCCTCTCCTGAGAATGCATTGGAGGCGATTGCTACTGGTCGGCCTGTGGTGTCGAACATGTTCTTTGGCAAAGTGGCCCAGAAGCTTGTTTTCGACATTGCTGTTCCCGTAATCATCGATTCCAAGCCGCGTTATGTTGTTCTGATTGCTGAAGATCCAAGTCTGATCAATGAAATGCTGGATCAGCAAATGCTGCAACGGGGTTGGAACGCATCGGTGCGTGACGGCACTGGAAAGACCTTCTCAAGTCATGCCCCAGGATTTTCGATTGAGCAGTTGGAGTTTGGCTCGCCGACAAACACTTCAATTGGTGATGTGGGCACGCAGACAATTGCTGGTGAGCCGTCCATCGTTTCGATGCATCAGTCTGGATTGACAGGTTGGACAACTGCGATTTGGGTGCCGGAGACGATCTTCAACGAGCCGATCCGGGAAATGTGGAACATTGTTACTCGTGCAGGAGTGTTCGCTGTCGGCATTTCAATTCTCGTCGCCTATTTTTTCTCGCGACCTTTCGCCAAATTGATTTCACAAGTGAGGGAAGCGGTTGCAATCGTCGGAAGCAGCGAAACATTGCCACCCATCCGCTCCATTCTGAGGGAGGGACACGATATTGAAGCCAGTTTGCATAAAGCTGAAGATGCATTGCGAGAAAGCCAAAGGCGCAATCGCGAAGCAAAGGTGCTGCTTGATACTTTGATGGACACTGCACCCGAAGGCATCACAATCATGCAGTATCCGGGTTACAAAATAGTGGCGGAAAGCCGTAAGGCACGGGAATGGTTCGGCCGATTGCCGTCCGAGGCCGCCGACAATGATATTGCCAGCACCACGACCTCTGTCGTTTACGAATATGACGGCAAAACGCCCACGACCGACGAGAATTCCACCGTACGACGTGCTTCGGTTGAAAACCGTGCACTTTTAGGCGAGCGTTTTATCATCGAGCAAGCGGGAGGCAATCGCCTGGAAGTTGAAGTGAGTGTTGCACCGTTTCATGACTACCATGGCAATGTCATCGGCACCGTTGCCTGCTGGCGCGACGTGACAGAGGAGGCAGCAACCATGAAAGAATTGGTGGGCAGCCAGCAACAGCTGAATCTCGCTCTGCGCGAGCTCACCCACCGCGCCAAAAACCTTTTGACTGTGATCATGGCGATTGCGACACAGACGGCGCGGCGCAATTCATCAGTTCAGGAGTTTCTGAACGCTTTTGCAAAGCGCATCCAAGGGCTTGGTGCGTCCCACGATCTTTTGGTGAATTCTGATTGGGGCGGCGTGCAGTTGAAAGACTTGTTGCATGCGCAACTTTCACCATTTGGCGGCGTCGACAACAAGCGTATTTCCGTGTCTGGCCCCGACATTCTGTTAAAGCCCGATGTGCTGCAGGCCTTGGGCATGGCGTTTCATGAACTTGCGACGAATGCTACAAAGTATGGTGCGCTCTCGAACAAAAAGGGATCCGTTTTTATAAAATGGCATCGCTCAGAAGATGACGACGGCACCCGTTTTCATTTGAACTGGACAGAACAAAATGGCCCACCTGTAGCGGCTCCCGATTATCGCGGCTTCGGACATGTGATTATTGTCAATTCGCTCAAGGCAACGGTCAGTGGAGACGTCGACATCGCTTTCGATTCCAAGGGTCTGACATGGACGGTCAACGCACCGCTATCGGCCGTAATGTCTCAGCCCTCGTGACGTTGCGGGTTGCGGATGGGGTAAGGACTCGCCTGCCTTTGCGTTGGCCACACTGAGAGACCGGAAAAATCGATGTGTTTCCTCTGCCATCACGTCCGGTTGACACGCAACCCGCGTGCAGCATGAACGGTGCTGGTTTGGAGAGGTTCCCCCACACCCGCCGAATTGCACGATTTCATTCCGCTATCGACTGTTTGATCGCGATCCAACCTGATACAACGCCTAATCGATGAATTTGTTTCACGGTAATGCAATTGTTGGAACATCTTTGGCCAACCTGCGTTTCACCCCAAAATACAAGTTTAGACCACCAGAATAAAAAGACGACATGAAACCTGCAATGGGTACCAGACTGTTAAATGATATCGTTGACTGAAACGGAACTCCGGGAAAAAGACGAACGGCTGCGACTGGCTCTTGTGGCGACTGGGTTGGGGACGTGGGAAATGGATTTGGTCCATAATCTGCGGCATTGGTCTGATGAAACGTTTGCAATGCATGGCCTCACCAGAACGCAAGCCAACGATGCGCATATGGAGTTGAACGACCAGGTCATGCACCCGGAAGACCGAGACCGATTGCTGCAATTGCATGATGAATTGCGCAAAGGTCGAGATGACTACCTATTTGAGTATCGCACAACTTTGCCAAACGGCAGCGTGCGCTGGATTTCAGCAAGAGGCAAAGTCCTTGAACGCCAGAGTGATGGTCCAATCCGCATTGTTGGCGTGACATCCGATATCACGGAACAAAAGCATCTGCGTCAGGTGCAAGATCGACAAGATGCCCAGTTCCGGCTTCTCGCCGACGCTTTGCCCCAGCTTGTCTGGGTGGCAGACGCCAAGGGCAAGGTGACCTACTATAACCAGCGTCGGCAGCAATATTTTGAGGAACCACAAGCCAACACGTCCGATCCGCAATGGCAGCTATTGATCCATCGCGATGACCTATCCAAAACTATCGCTTCGTGGGCGCACGCCATGCAGAACGGCCAAGACTACGAAATGGAACACCGACTGCGTATGGCTGATGGGCACTACCGCTGGCACTTATCGCGTGCCACACCATCTTTGGGTCTTGATGGGCTGGTGGCGTCTTGGTTTGGAACGGCAACTGACATCGATCATTTGATTGAAACCGCTGCACAAGTAAAGTTGCTGGACGAGCGCTTGGCAACCGCTGAAGAAGGTGCGGGCGCACTTGTTTATGACTGGGATGTGCAAAGCAATCATGTCTGGCGAAGCAACAGCCTGAAGGTCATTTTGGGGTGGGAGCCGCACGAGATCGAACCGAATTCTGCTGCTTGGCACAGACTGATGCACCCGGATGATCTGGCTAGGCTTTCCGCTGAGAAACCCGCGGGATTGACTGATCAAGACGATCACTATATCGCCGAGTATCGGATACGCCACAAAGACGGTCGCTATCGATGGATGATTGATTCTGGCCGCGTGTTCCGAGATGAGTCTGGCACTGTCATCAGGCAAACCGGCACAACTTTGGACATTTCCGTGCGCAAGCAACTGGAAATGTCAGAACAACGGATGGCCAGGTTGATTGATCTGTCATTCGAACCCATTTTCGTCTGGCACCCCAAAGCCGGCATCATCGAGTGGAACCGAGGCGCAGAGCTGCTTTACGGCTATTCTCGCGCTGAAGCGTTGGGGCAGCTTCCACAAGCCCTTTTGCAAACTCGCTACCCTGTTCCAACTGCACAGTTCATGGAAATTCTGCATGACCAACTCGACTGGTCGGGAGAACTTCAAAATTTTGACAAGGCGGGCAAGCTTGTTGAGGTTGAAAGTCGATATCAGGTCATTCAGTTCGACAATGAAATGATGGTGCTGGAGAGCAATCGAGACATCCGGGAGCGTAAACTCGGAGAGGACAGTGTTGCGCGCATGGCCGCCGTTGCTGCGGCCTCACACGATGCATTGTATGGCGCAAACCTCGACGGTATCATCGAGGCATGGAACCCAGGTGCACACAAACTCCTTGGCTATCCAGAGCATCAAGCGATTGGGCAACACATCGCGCTCCTTGCCGACCCGTCTCGACATGCAGAACAGCTGGATTTTCTCAGGCGCTTGGCCGCCGGTGAAACAATAAAACCATTCGACACCGTGAGAAAGAGGCAGGACGGAAAACTTATTGATGTTTCCATGGCCATGGCACCTGTCAAAGCAGCAGACGGCGAAGTAATCGCAATATCCGTTGCATTGCACGATATTGGCGAGCGCAAAGAATGGGAAAGCCGCCAACGCCTTATGAACCGCGAGTTGGCGCACCGTGTGAAAAATTCATTTGCCATTCTGCAGGCGATCCTGCGCTCAACATTGCGGTCTACGCCGGACCCTGCCCAGTTCGCCACTGCCTTCTCAGGGCGATTGCACAGCATGGCCGCCGCCCATGACGTTTTGACCGAAAACGACTGGCGTGGTGCCGAACTCGGCGCATTGCTGCGCCACCAACTTTCACATTATGTGACGGGTCAGCGCATCAGAATTTCGGGCGGGATTGTGAATCTTGCTGCCGAACATGCAGCCCCGTTCAGTCTTATCTTCAATGAACTGGCAACAAACGCCGTCAAGTACGGCGCACTTTCAGTGCCTCAGGGCCGCATTGACGTGTCATGGCTGATCGCGCAGGTCTACCACGGCGGGGGCAAGCTGGTTTTGACTTGGCAAGAAAGTGGCGGACCACCCGTCACAAAACAAGGCCAACAAGGCTTTGGCATGACATTGATTGAGAAAAGCCTCGCGAACGCTGTTGTTGATATGGAGTTTAAGCCGGAGGGCCTGACCTGCACTCTGACGTGGCCGATCACAAAAAACGGCGAACAACTCGCGCCAACCAAGTAGATCATGGTTTCTCCGACTCCAATCGGAACGATTTCATCCGCTCTGCATTCTAAGCTTGTGGTGAGCGCTGGAATATGCATGTGCTTCGTAGTCGCACTCGACTTTCCGTCCCGCAGGGCCTCTGGATTTCCTCGGTTCCAGAGGACCGTACTGACGAAGGGAATTGGAAATGGATGATACAAAGCCGAAAGATCAGGCCAAGGCCGACACAGGTTCCCCAGAAACCATTCGAGTTCGCCAGGGCATCGGAGGGCAAGGAGTGCGCTATGTTCTGGCATTCAGCCTTGCTGCCATCGTTATAGCGTTCATCGTTCTCGCAACTTTCATGTGAGGTTTGGAACGCTTCGGTATCTCAAACGTTGATTGGCATACTCAAGAGGAGACTGACCATGAAAGGCGCATTGCTTTGGCTCGTTGGAATTCCCATTCCAGTTATCGTTCTGTTGTACGTTTTCAACATTTTCTGAAATCGGTGGCCTTGAAACTGAAGCAACCGGGCGTCGCAAACGCTGGAACTCGCAACAAGAAAATGCTTGCAATCATCAAGTGGTCAAGAAGTTCTTGCCATTGCGCCGCCGGAACCAAACCTCGATCCGATTGTTTCACTTTCACACTGTAGAAATGGAGACGACCAATGGCTACAACAACACAACGCAAAGAAAATCCACCTCCCAGATATGTAAACAACGACCCCAGAATTGTTGACGAGTCTGATGTGCGTGAGCGCAGTGCGTATGTTCCTGCAGACGAGAAACCGAGAAGCAATAGTGGAATGATTGTTGCTTTGCTTGCGATTGCGGCGGTCGTACTGGGCGGCTATTATTTTTACTCTTCCAGTTCAATGACGCCAGTTGCTCCGGTCAGCACTGCGCCTTCCACCCAGGGAACGCCGGATCCAGTTGTTCCTGCCAATCCTCCGGTGCAACCACCTGCTGATCCTGCTCCAGTTCCAGGTGACCAGCCACAGCCCCCTGTTGTTGATCCCGCACCTGCCACGCCGCCAACGGGCACACAGAGCAACTGACAACGGTTGCTACAGGAAAATGCGCGCAGGGATGCGTGCATTTTTTTGGCAGAGGAAAGATGGGGAAATGCCATTGTTAAAAGCAAAGTCGCTGAAGTTGGACCGTCTTGCGACGTTGCGACACCAGAGAGAATGGTAAATGTGGAATCAATTTCCCAAGAAACTCGTGTCGTTTTTTCATTGGAACCTGCTGTGGCAACGAGCGCCCGACCTTGCTAGTGATCGTGATGGTCAGAAAATGGATGAAGCAAGATTTGACGACGACGGTGGCGCACAAAAACCAAACGTTTCCGAATCTGGGAGCGCAGGACATCGGGACGCTTTGTGAACGCCTGTCACGGGGTTAATGCCAGTTGATAATCGGAAGCGATTGAAGATAATTGCGATCAGGCAGACTCCTGTGAGAAACGACCGTTTTGCGTTTTGGTTTCTGCGTCAAGGGAACTTTTCGGCATCTCTCGGATTGAGCGTCCAACACAAGTTGCGGAGGATATCATGGACTGGGACCGAATTCGCATGAATTGGAAAGTACACGGGGTATCAGCCGCGCAGAAATGGAACAAACTTACTGAGCCAGATCTTGAGACAATTGGCGGAGATCGTGACAAGCTCACGGTGTTCTTGATTGATCTCTACGGATACGGCAGAAACCGCGCAGAGACCGACGTTGAAATGTGGCGACAGCAGCTATCTGACAGCGCTACGCTCGTATCCGCTGACGGGAATTTGGATGGTGTTTCCGACACCAAGGAGAATATCCTCCAAACATGAGCCGTGCTTCTCGTATAGAGCTCCTGAAAGTTTGAATGATTGGTCACCTGCGGTGAAGCTCCAATGGATTGGAGCTATCGATTCGAATGCCTGAAATCTCTCAGTGCGGAAAAAACAATGCCAAACACCGAGATGAAAAGCAGTAACATGGATATACTGGTCCAACTCTGATCTGGCCAGACGCTGACCAGCACGGTTGAAAATACTAAAAGCGCGAAAAGTCCGACGAGTTTGGCCATGGCTGTCCCTTTACCAAACCTAACGTCTCAACAGCGCGATTGTTCCACTTACCATTGCTGGAAGTTGCGGCTCGCGTGGGCAAAGTTGAATCACCACTGCTCTTCAGTTCACAACGCCTTTTTGCTCTATAGGAACTCGACAAGTATGATTGCGCCATCTTCAAACTTGGTCAGGTCAATTTTCTTTGGTGACTTGACTTCGGACTTGAGCATCTTCTGGTCGAACCGGTTGAAATGAAGTTCAAGATGTTTACCATCAACCAGATAACGAATGCGCATGGATGGCCAGGACTGTGGAACGCATGGTGAAATATACAAGAGGTTGCCTTCGCGTCGGATGCCGAGGATGGCCTCAAGCCCTGCGCGATAAGCCCAGCCTGCGGCGCCCGTGTACCACGTCCAACCGCCACGACCAGTATGCTCACCTGCGCCATAGACATCGGCTGCGATGACATAGGGCTCCGTTTTATACTGCTCAGCCTTATCACGTGCTAAACTGTGGTTGACCGGGTTGATGAGCGCAAACAAATCAAAGGTCTTCTCAGTTTCCCGCAACTCTGCGAAAGCGAAAATTGCCCATAGGGCGCCGTGGGTGTATTGCCCCCCATTCTCGCGAATGCCTGGTGGATAGCTTTGCACATAGCCTGCATTGGGCGTGTGGTGTTGTAAAGGTGGTGTGAAAAGTCGCGCAATGCCAGCCACCCGGTCAATCAATAAAGTGTCGGCACTGGCCATCGCCATACGCGCGCGTTCTGGTGCAGCCATGCCGGACAAGACGGACCATGACTGAGCGATGGCATCAATCCGGCATTCGTTTGCGTCGTGCGTTCCCAAGGGCGTGCCGTCATCAAAGTAGGCGCGTCGGTACCAAGCGCCATCCCAGGCGTTTTTCTCCAGCGATGTGGCGAGTGACTTGCGCTTTGCTGCCCACTCGTTTCGACGTTTGTCGCTCCGCAGCGATGCGATCTCCTCAAACTGTTTCAGCGTTGCGCAAAGGAACCAGCCCAGCCAAACACTCTCGCCTTTGCCATGTTCGCCGACACGGTTCATGCCATCATTCCAGTCGCCAGTTCCCATGAGGGGCAGGCCGTTTTCTCCCGTCGTAAAGTTCGTTGTGAGAGCTGCAACGCAATGCTCGTACAGCGATGCTGTCTGTTGCGACACTTCAGGCACATAGAACGCGTCGTGTTCTCCAGGTTCCAGCTTTCTGCCTTCAATGTATGTCACCTGCTCGTCAAGAACTGACGCATCGCCGGTGAGTCTGACATAGTAGGCCGTACAGAACGCCAGCCAAACGGTATCGTCACTGATATGCGTGCGAACTCCAGCACCGGTTTCTGGCAGCCACCAATGCTGCACATCTCCCTCGACAAACTGCCGCGCAGCGGCCTTCAAAAGATGCTGACGCGCAACTGACGGTAAAACATGGGCGATGGTCAGACTGTCCTGCAGTTGGTCGCGAAAGCCGTAGGCCCCGGACGCCTGATAGAAGCCCGCTCGTCCCCACATGCGGCAAGAAATGGTTTGGTACATAAGCCACCCGTTCATCATCACATTGAAGGCAGGATCGGGAGTTTCAACAGTGACAACGTGGAGAAGATCGCTCCATTTCTTGCGAGCGGACGCGATAAATTCGTCAAAGTCAGTTTGCCCATACTTCTTCACGAGGTCTTGCGCACGCTGCACGTTCTCACCAGCGCCAAATGACATGACTATGTCGTCGGTTGCGCCAGCAGCCAGTGAAACGATCAACTGCACGGCAATACAGGGATCATGACCACCGCCGACAGACCCGTTGAGTGCTCCACCAGTCACAACCGCTTGTGGCGCGCCAAGTTGTCCGCGATAGCCAAGAAAGTCCGTACGGTCGCCCGTCCAACTTGACTGGCGTCCGGACATGTCAGCAAATAAGACAGTCTGGCCGATGTCCGAACTCCAAACATTGCGTGCAAACAAAGCACCACAGTCTTGGTCGTGTGACGTGGTCATGTAGTGCGCGGTAGCCGCGCGGCCTTGGCCAAGGACGATTTCGGCATAGAATGTCACCGCGAACCGTCTTGATTGGGTTGAGGAGTTGGTGATCCGAAGCCGCATCATCTTTACTGGATCATCAGTCGCCACGACATGTTCGACTTCGAGCCTTAAGTCGTTTTCCACGCCACTGAAGCGGGTAAAACCAAAGCCGTGGACTGTCTTGAAGATGCCCGGCCGTCGGCCAATGGGCTCGACGCAGGGTGAAGAAATGAGACCATTGTCAAGGTCTTTCACATAGAAAACTTCCGACGGACGGTCTGCAACTGCATCATTACTCCAGACCGTCAGCTGCTTTTCCTTGCTGTTGCGAAACCACGAGTAGCCACCACCCTCAGCCGAACAATGCGTGCCAAACCGTTCGTTGGCGATCACGTTAATCCAGGGTGCCGGGAGCGGCGAATCCAAACGATGCAAAACATGGTATTCATCACCTGACTCGCTAAACCCGCCATAGCCATTGAAGAACTGGAGATTGTTTTTCGCCTCGACCTGATCATCGACTGCGCTGCCTCGAAGCGAAGCGCCAATTGAAACATGCTGCCTTTGCCTTGTCAGGGGTTGCGACCACATTGTCTGCTGCGTTTGCAACGGTCCCTTTGCAGCATCAAGAACCACATGAGCCATCGCCAGCAAGGCATCACGCACGTGTGGCACGACTGCCTCGGACCTGAGCAAAAACAGTTCTCCCTGGCGTGGCTGCCAGCTGGAACCGCGCGCGTTGCGTTCTTTTTCCAACAAGAAATTCAGCGTTCCATGCAGGTCTTGCAAGTAAGATGTTGGTTCATCATTCAAAATGACCACGTCAACACTCAGGCATTTCTCATGCCAGTAATTCTGCGCTCGCAGCAGTTGGATGACCACGGGTACTTCAGCATTCTCCCGCACGCGCAATACGATCACAGGCTTGTTGCCTGAGATTGCCAGGGCCCACATCGACGCTTGTGATCCCATGTGCTGCGACAACTGCCGTGCCGATGGCCGTAGCAATGGGCTGGAGTAGATCAGTCTCGACGCAAGGTTCTGAAATGCGCTGGCTTCCGTTTCGTCCATTGCGAGGTGGCGAAGCAGGATGCGTGCCTGCGTCCACGCTTGAACCTGCAACCGTTCAAATACGGAATAGGTTGAATAGCGACTGATCTTCTCCATCAACGATAAGCGGCTGTCAGCCACCAAAGTCCACAGAACCGACCGTGACTTTCCATGCGGCCTCACCGTTACAGATTGCCGAAAAGCGAAAATTGGGTCCAGAACGCTACCCGTATTCTTTTGGAGTTTTGTACCCGGACGCAAAGCCTGAGCCTGCCATACAGGATTGCCGCGTCCCAAAAAGGACTCGCGCGATGTGTCATACTCCGGTGAACCTGCCACCGTACCCTCGTTGACGATCATCTGGGCCACCCAGATATCGGGTTCGGTTTGCTGACGTTTTCGCCGCGTTGCTATGAGTGCATTGTGTTCCGGAATGTATTGCGTTTCTACGAACAGTTTGGAGAATGCGGGATGCGATGCATCGGCGTCGGGATGGGCAAGAGCCAGTTCCAGATAGGTGGTAAACTCCAATTCACGAGAGATGGAAGAAGAGTTGATGAGCTCAATGCAACGGGCTTCTGCGTCATCCTCTATAGCGACGAAGCATTCAATGCGTGATGTCACGTTGCCATCATTGCTTATAAATTCGGCTTTTTCATCAGTCAAAATCGTCCGCGTGGACTGTACGGGTGTCACACGTCCCGTAACCGCCCGGAGAATCCTGGACTTGCCCTCCCGCAGCAATATCACCAAGCCATCATCATCAATTGTCGGGTCATTTCTCCAGCGGTTGATTGCAATACCATTCCATCGCATGTAGCCGCCACCTTCTGCATTGATCATGGAGACAAGCCGACCGTTGCTCAGCAGATGCGAAACAGGTTCGTTCAAGACAGTTGGATCAAGGTGCCGGGCCGCATCTATGCTGGGTTTCTCTGCTGGCTTGTTGCGACGCATCTCCTTCACCCCGGTCAAAGCGATAGGCAATTGGCTGGGGGCACGCTCCTGAAGCAGCAGGCTGACGGACTTGATGGTTGTTTCATTTTGGAAGTACTCGCGCAGGCGGCCCGCAGATATGACGTTATGAATGGCAGTGATGGTCATGCCTTGGTGATGCGCGAAGTACGCTTTGATGACCTCATGCGACTGGCCCTTGCGCAGACGACTTTGCGTAAAATCGATTGATTCGTAAAAGCCATAGCGACCTTGCCCACCCAACTGATTGAGACGCTGCAGATTGACGACGGCCTCCTTCGGCCTGATCATGGCAGCAAGGGCGCTTGCGTAGGGTGCGATCACCAGATTGTCCGCAAGTCCCCGTTTCAAGCCGAGGCCCGGCACTCCGAAGTTAGAGTATTGATAAGTCGATTGCCGGTCACGTGCTGCATAGGCAGATTCTGAAATTCCCCAAGGTAGAGCAAGTGACTGCGCATATCTGATCTGCTTTCGCACCACCAGTTGCAGTGTCTGTCGTAGCAAGCTACCCGCTGGGTTGGCGAATACGATGTGTGGCATAAGGTACTCAAACATTGAACCCGACCAAGACACGAGACATCCGGCCCCGTTCACAGCAACCACAGGCCGACCCAGGCGCGACCAGTGCCTGACGTCCACGTCCTGCTTCGCTATTGCAAAAAGGCTGGCAAGCACTGCTTCCGACGCCAGCAAGTCGTAGCAGCTTTCATCCAATGAATCGTTGTCGCGACTGTATCCGATCGAAAGAAGCTTTCGCTTTGTATTCAGAAGAAAGTTAAAGTCCATACTGTATGCGATGGATCTGCAATTTTGCGCGATGCGTCGGAGGTGTTCCATGAGTTGAACCTGGTGGTCCGGCGTTGACATGACCTCATCGACCAACTCTGTGACCGTCACTTTCAACTTGTTGAGCCAATACTCGGCATCGTCGCTGCCAAGCGCATGGTTCTCACTCCATAGTATGAGCGCAGATTTTTCCAATGCGTTGACTTGTACTTTCAAACCAAGGACCGTTAATGGAAGCCGCTCCGGTTGCTGCTTCATATCCATGAGCACTTTGCCAATCACGGCGATGTTTGAGTTGACTTCGGCCGTTGCCTTTTCAGCAGAACGGTAAGAGTCGGACGTCAGTTTGGCCAAATCAGAAAGGACGTGAAGCAGATCCCCAATACCCTGCATTCTCTTGCTGCCGAGGACTGGTTCGCGCATCCACAGTTCACATGCATTGGCAATTGCGATCAAGTGACCAGCGAGGTTTCCACTGTCCACAGTGGACACATACTTAGGTTCTAAGGGCCGGAGGTCCCGCGTGTCGTACCAGTTGTAAATGTGTCCCCGGTACTTATCCATCCTCGCCACTGTGGCCAGCGTGGCATCAAGCCGACTTACCGCGTCTGCCAACCCAATCCATCCGAGATCAAAAGCACTGACGGTCGAGAGGAGATAGAGTCCGATATTTGTAGGCGACGTACGTTGCGCTTCACCGTGTTTCAAATCTTCCTGGAAATTGTCAGGCGGCAACATGTTGTTGGTCGCGGTGACAAAGGTGTCGAAGTATCGCCACGTATGGAGCGCGGTCTTTCTGAGATACTCAAGGTCGGCATCGTCGAGTGCCATATCCGCATGGGCTTTGGGTGGTTGACTTGCAAAGAAGGCGGCAGACGGCGCTACTATCCAAAGTATTCCGAATACCACTGATATTGGGCTGATAGGCGGCGGCTGCATCGTCGCCGCAGCAACAATTGTCAGCCCCAAAGCAATGCTCGCAATCATCATTACATTTGTTCTGATCCAATCAGGCCTCAGCGACGACTGCATTTGTGCCGCTGTCGTCCATTCTAAAAGGTTGCGTCGACTGACACTGATCCGGAACAATGCGCGTAATGCGGCGTCTAGTCGAAAGGATGCTTCATGAACCAGGAAGGTGATGCGGGCAGCGGTAACTTGCACCGCACTTAACAACTCTTTGGTGAAATTCTTGAGCTGATTGGAGATTGCGACAGGCTCGTTCCTCCAGGTGCTTCCCGAAAAGATCGGAAGGAAGGCCGGAATAAAGATCAAGAGGGTCACAAACAACGTCCACGACACAGCAGTCCCACTGTCGAGAATAATCCACCCTAGCAGCAGTGTGAGAAGTGTGATCAATGGGTTGATTGAGCGCCGCAGATTGTCGAACATCTTCCACCAGCCGACAACTGTTATGCCGCGCGTCGAAGGCCGCAGCCAAGGTAGAAGCTGCCAGTCACCTCTGGTCCAACGGTGATGGCGGGCTGCGTCTACCAAGTAGCTTTCAGGAAAATCCTCTACCAGCTCGATGTCAGTGACAAGGCCTGCGCGCGCAAGGTTACCTTCCAACAGATCATGACTGAGAATGGTGTTCTCCCTGATGCGACCAGCAAGTGCCTGTTCAAAAGCATCCACGTGGTAAATGCCTTTGCCTGTAAAGGAGCCTTCACCAAACAAGTCTTGATACACATCTGAAGATGCCGATACATAGGGATCAAGCCCAGGTCGCGTGACAAAGATCTTCTGAAACACAGACCCCTCAGCAGTTTCGGGGAAAGACATCGTCACGCGCGGCTGCAAGATGCCATAGCCGCGGGTCACTCTGCCGCATGCGGGATCAAAGTATGGCGCGTTAAGTGGATGCGACATTTTTCCAATCATGCGCTTTGCAGCATCGCGGGGTAAAATGGTATCTGAGTCCAGAACAATCACATACTGGAAGTCCTCCGGGAGATTAGAAGGAACATTGACAAAACTAGTGTCAGTCGCACCCCTCAAGAGGCGATTGAGTTCATGCAATTTGCCGCGTTTGCGTTCCCAACCCATCCACACACCCTGTGCAGTGTTGTACAATCGGTGGCGGTGGAGCGCATAAAAGCGCTGCTGACCATGGCGCTGGTTCAATTTGTGAATGGCCGTCTGAAGCGCTTTCAAAAGCGTTGTGTCACCTTCGATAATTTCGCTCGATGCATCCTTCCAATCCGTCACGAGCGCCAGGTGAATGTTAGGATCATCACTCGACATGTAATGCAATTCGAGCCTCTCGACGAGTGCCTCAATGTTGTGCAAGCTCGTCAGCAGCGTTGGGACCGCGATCAGAGTTTTGGCGCTCTCAGGTACACCCTTGTCAAGTGAATATCCGGGAAGGACCAGAGGGCGCAGAAGTTGGCCTAGGGCGACGTTGATCATCGTTGTTGCAGCATCAAACGCCGGAAAAAAGATCAAACAGAGCAAAATGATAGCGGCATGAATTCCGACCGTTGCGTCCAGAACCGTTCCAGACGCAATGTAGATGATTACGGCAGCAACCAGCAGCGCGAGACCGACATAACCCGCTATGCCGGACGATTTGAACACCCTCCCCATTTTGCGTAACGCACTCGTGTCATAGGCACATTCTCGCTCAAGTTCTTCGCGTCCCGGTCCAATAAGCGCGTACCCCGCGTCGTTGTGTTTTGCTAGGCGCGACGCGAGTGTTGCAATGAATGTTTCGTCCTTTCCTGAGTTGATTGCCAAATCCTCGACAGCGCGCCGGTACATCGAGCGGCTATCAGGATCGAGCCCGTGATAGGTTTGATGCGCAGATAAGATATCATCAACTTTACTTACATTCTGGAACCATGCTTCCCAATCGAGTTCAGCGATCGCCTTCAGACTGACGAACACATTTCGCATTGTGAGATTGTTGGCAACCTGACGTGCTCTCTCGTCGGCACTGGCGCTGTCGTAGTCGAAACCTCTCTCGATAAGGAGCCGGTTGATGCGTTCGGCAAGTTCCGAATTCGGTTGGCGGGCAGCGCGCACATTCCGCATAAGTTGCAGCAGGTAGGAAACTTGGGCGTGCAGAGGGAAAGTGTTGAGCACTCCGCTCAAACTGCTGATATGCAGACTGCCATTGAGAACCCTGATGCTAAATTCATCAGCATCAGATCTTGCCTTCCGCGATATGACTGTGCGTTGCGCCACCCTCGTGGCATTTTCAACCAGAAGAATCCTGAGATGTATGGCAACAGCCCACAATTCGCCGATGGTCAGAGCATGTATTGTCTGGTAAGCGTTGACGAAATCAACGAGTGTACGCTCATGGAAACTTGAATCTGTATGGGCGATGTATGCCCACGCGATCCCCATGACACGTGGTTCTCCTGCCAAATGGCCCGTCTCAACCTTTGGCAGCTGCCGGTAGTAGCCGGATGGCATATCCTCCAATGCTTGATGTACGTGTTGCTCTATCACGTGGAAGTTATCAACAAGCCACTCCCCGGCAGGGGCAATCACGTCATTGGCGTGGACCGC
>JANNNG010000018.1:0-8661 GCA_031398425.1 Hyphomicrobiales bacterium
GGCTATCGTATTCACACATCTTTCTTGACGTTGAAGCGCGAGTCTGAATCTTTGTGTTTGCCTGATTTTGAAGGAGGCGAGCATGATGGATTGTCCGGTTGGCGGGTTTGGCGACTTGCGGCTCGAAAAAGGGGGGTGCGATTGTTGCGCTCGATGGTGGCGCAACCGTGCGGCTGTGTGCGCAAGCTTGGACACAGCCGGGCGGGTGAGATGCAAATCCACCGTTTGCTGCGCAACCCGAAAGTGACGGTTGCCAAACTGGCTGAGGAGGCTGGCTTGCGCACGGGCCAGCTTGTGCAAGGCCTTGATGTGATTGTGATTCAGGACACGTGTGAGATCAGCGTGAATGTGCCGGAGGCAGGCCGCGCGGGGTTTGGCCCAGTCGGTCGTGGTGGTGCGGTGCGCGGGGTTTTGGCGCATGTGGGCTTGTGTGTGGACAAGGCTGGTTCTGTTCTGGGACTTGCGGACATGCAGGTGCGGACCAGAACCGGGGGCAAGCCGGTTGACACCAGGAGCGCCCGCGTTTTTGCCGAGAAGGAGTCGCATCGCTGGCTTGCGACCTGCGAGCAGGCGGTGAGGCGGCTTTCGGGTGCGCGTTCGATCACCATCGTGTCGGATGCCGAGAGCGACATTTACGAGTTGTTTGCGGGCAAGCCCGAAGCTGTTGAACTGGTGGTACGCAGTTCCAGGGCAAGGCGGCTTGTGGATGGCGAGGTACTGGCGGGAAAGCTCGAGGCAATGCCATCCTGCGGCATCATTGAACGCACCATACCAGCCTCCCCCGGGCGCAAGGAACGGCGCGCCAGACTTGAACTGCGGTTTGCCGAGGTCACACTGAAGCGCCCGGACAAGCTGGGTCGGGAGGCTCCGGCAGAGCTTGTCGTGAGTGCTGTTGATGTGCGCGAGATTGATCCCGTGGGCGGCGTGCCGCCGGTGCATTGGCTGATTGTCACGACATACCGCATTGATAACATGACGAAAGCCGCAGAAACCGTCGACCTCTACCGGGGCCGCTTTCTGATCGAACAGGTGTTCCGCACGCTCAAGACCGCTGGCTTCAACATTGAGAGCGTCGAACTCGGCGACCCCAAAGCCTTTATTGCCTTCACAGGATTTGCCCTGCTTGCCGCCACCACCATCATGCAACTGGTCAAGGCCCGCGACGGCAAGACAGGCCAGCTTCTCTCCCATGCCTTCGAGGCCGATGACAGGCCGGTTCTGCTGGCGCTCTCGCGCAAGCTCGAAGGCAAAACCGAAAAACAGAAAAACCCGCACCCGCCAGATGATCTCGCCTTCGCCTCCTGGGTCATGGCAAGACTTGGAGGATGGAACTGCTACTATGGCAAACCAGGACCCGAAACCATGCGCAATGGCCTTGAACGATATCACGCCATCAAACTCGGAACAGTGGTCGCAAAAGATGTGTGAATCTGATAGCGGCGAAGGCCGGGAACCAGCTATCCCCACACACCGTGCTGGAAAGCTGGGTCCCGGCCTTCGCCGGGATGACGGGTTTGAGATGAAACACGCTGAGAGCGCTGTTCTTCTATGTCGGCTCGACAATCCACTCCAACCGAGAATGACCTTGCCCCGCTTCGCCCATCACATGTGCCAGTGCAGGCAACAATTTCACTGCTTCCCCATATAGCGTCCAAGGTGGATTGACAACGATAACGCCTGATCCCGCCAAGCCGCCATTTTCATCGGGTTTGCGAACAACAAGTTCAGCCCGCAGGCTGTTCTTCGCCCTCGTAAAATCGAGGCCGGCGCAGAATTCGTCTGCAAACTTCGCGCTGGTGACGGGATACCAGATCATCACGCATACCGTTGCCATGCGCCGCATAATGTCGTTCAGCATCTTCGCAACGCGCGCCGACTCATCCGTCTTCTCAAATGCGGGATCAATCAACACCAGGCCGCGGCGTTGCGGAAACGGCAAGGCGGCCTTGATGCTCTGTAGTGCATCAAATGCCGTCACGCGCACCAAGGGGTCGTCGGCGAAGTGGCCGGAGAGAATTTGATTGTCCACTGGGTGCAGCTCATTCAACAGTAGCTGATCACCCCGCCGCAACAGCCCCCGCGCCAGCATGGGTGAGCCTGGGTAGACGGTGAGTGCGCCTCCAGCATTCATCGCCCGCACAGCTTCGAGATAGGGCTGCAGCAGCACTGCTACATCGTCCGAAAAATCCGCTGCAAACATCTTTGCAATGCCACCGCGCCATTCGCCCGTCTTCAAGGCTTCAAGCCCCGCAAGATCATAAATGCCAATACCTGCGTGGGCATCTAGTACGGCAAATTCCGCATCTTTCTGCGCGAGATACATCAGAATGCGCGTCAATAACACGTGCTTCAACACATCCCCATGGTTTCCCGCGTGGTAGGCATGACGATAATTCATGGTGTTGCATTGGCAAGCCGACGACCGCCAGTCAACCCGGCGTTAACTTTTGCTTCACCAAATCGGTTCATGCCTTAACCATTTGAGGGAGGGCACCCATGGTCCGAACAACAGGAACTGTGTTGACAGTCTTGGTTTTGAGCGCGGCACCGGTCTTGGCAGCAGAACTGTCGCCATGGCTGGGCAGCACCGATCAAACACCCTTTCAACTTGATCCCACCACCATGGTCGCCGTCACATTTGCGGCCGACCCTTTGAGCACCGGCAGCCTGTCCAAGCTGTCATGCCTGTCCAAAGGTTGCGCAAACGTGATCAATCCTGCTAGAATCACGACGGCGGCAGGCGGCGCTCCCCAAAAATGACACATCTGCGCTGCATTAACGCCGCTGTTTCGGGGGAAACACGAATGACGATGACGCTGAAAACACTCGCAACACTGACAACCGCAGCCCTGCTTCTTGCCGGCTGCTCCAGCATGAACGTGTTCAAGGACGATTCTCCACCACCGCCAGCGAACGATCTTGCACCGGAGGAACCGGAAATGCAGGCTCCGGCAGCAAGCGCACCAAGTGGAGTCAGCGCAGCACAGATCTCAAAGAAAATCTCCGGCAAAAGTTGGAAATGGTCGTCGCAGAACTACAGCGGCGTGACGCTCTATGCCAATGACGGCAGTTCTCTGATCGAACTCAAAGGCAAAACCTCCCTGGCACCTGTCACCACCACAGGCCGCTGGAAAGCGCGTGATGGTGAGCTTTGCGAAAGTGTCAAGGCCGCTCCGCCCGTGCTGACGGCCGATGTCAAGGAAGCCTGCAAACCTTTCATCAGTACGGGCAATTCGTTCACCGTCGGCAGCGCCACGTTTGTTCTCGATAACTAGACGCCACATTACCGCCTGAAACTTTCCATGTTGGTGCCGCACGTTGCGTGCAACCTTTTCTCTCTTCATGAGTTAAGGGTGGGCAATGAACCAATCGCTTTCACGACGCGCGGTATTGAGCGCAATTGTATTTTCGGTTGTCTCTGGCCGCGCTCTTGCTGATTTCAACCCGCTCTATGACGATGCTGTGCAAACGCCGGGTCTGAGGGACGAAAGCAAATTCCCGCCTGCCGAATCAGAAGTTGATTTTCCCATCGAGCAGGTTGACCTCGAAGACATCCCCGAACGCTTCCACCGCCAGGAAGTGGCGTGGGAAGGCTTGGATGCTCCGGGCACCATTATCGTCGATCCAGGCCAGCGCTTTCTCTATCTGGTCGCTGCTGAAGGCAGCGCAATCCGCTATGGCGTCGGCGTCGGTAAATCAGGCTTCGCCTGGCATGGCGAGGCAACGGTCGGCATGAAGCGCCGCTGGCCCCGCTGGCTGCCACCCGAGGAAATGGTGTATCGGGATGCCAAGGCCATGGCGTGGGTGAACGGACAGCCCGGCGGCCCGGAAAACCCGTTAGGAGCAAGAGCTTTGTATCTCAATGCAAACGGCGTCGATACACTGTACCGCATTCACGGCACCAACGATCCCAAGTCCATCGGCAAGGCCATGTCATCAGGCTGCATTCGCATGTTGAATGAAGATGTGGCGGATTTGTTTGACCGTGTCCCGGTGGGCACAAAAGTTATCGTTCTTGAGGCCAGCACATAAGCGGCTTGCAGCGATTTGTTTGCTGTGGCACACGCGGGCGAAGCAGGCAAAGCGGGAATAATTGCAATTGAAGACTGTTGTCGTCATCACAACTATGGCATTGGTTTTGGGCCTTGGCGGTTGCTCCTCCGGTCCCAAAGGTGTTCGCATTACCAATGACGGCACCTCGGCCACAAGCGATAAACCAGGCGAGAAAATTCGCAACTTCTCTGCCTCGGAAATCAATGCCCGTATCGTCGGCAAGACATTCCAGTACACGAGAAAAGACGGAAACGGTTTTGTGACCTACAACGCCGACGGCAGCTTTGACTTTCAAGACGACACCAAGGGCGAAGGCAAGGGCCGCTGGAGTGCATCGGGTGAACAATACTGTGAAACCTTCGGTGCCGGAGCAACTCAGGAATGCGGTGCCTTCAAAAGCACAGGCGATGCGTTCTTCGCAGCAAATTCCCGCCTTGTGGAAATGCAGATTTAGAGGGTTGCCGAATGCCTACCCCTGAATAAACGGATTGCCTTGCCTCTCATCACCAATGCGGCTGGCTTCTCCGTGTCCAGGCAAAAACACCACATCATCACCCAGCGGCAATATCTTGGTCTTGATCGCGTCCATCAAGTGTTGATGGTTCGAGCGCCGCAAATCCGTGCGCCCCACGGAGCCCTTGAACAGCACATCACCCATGAAGGCAAAGCGCTGGGCCTCGTTGAAGAACACCACCGAGCCCGGTGAATGACCAGGCGCTTCAATGATGCGAAAAACAAAACCCGCAACCTCGACCGTATCACCCTCCGACAGCCAGCGATCCGGCGTCACCACCTGGGCATCCAGCATGCCATATTGCGCACCGGTCTCTGGTAGCGATTGCAACAGAAAATCATCCTCAATGTTTGGCCCCTCGATTGGCACGCCCAGTTTTTCGCGAAGCTCCGCAGCCCCGCCCGCATGGTCAATATGACCATGTGTGATCAATATTTTCTCGACGGTGACACCGGCTTTTTTGACAGCATCAAGGATGCGGTCCACCTCGCCACCGGGATCAACCACAGCCCCGCGCTTTGTCTGCTCATTGAAAACGATGGCGCAGTTCTGCTGAAACGGTGTGACTTGCACAATGGCAACTCGAAAATCTGTTTTTTGGGTCATGGCTCAATCGCATAGCTGCCCCCGGCTTGAGAGCGCAAGACCCTTCCGCTAACACCCGTCGATGAACCAGAACAAAACCAGAGGCACCTTCATCGCAGCCCTCGCCACCATTGGCGTCTGCGATGTGGCCTTTGGTCTGACGTTTCAATTGCAACCACTTTTGCTGGAAGCGCAAGGCTTGCCGGCCTGGCTCATCGGCATCAACGCCGCCATGGGACCCTTGGGCATTCTGCTCATCGGACCATTCCTGCCGCGCATCATCGCCCTTTACGGCAGCAAACCTGTATCTGTGCTGGCCATCCTCACAATCGCAGTGTCCTTGCTGGCCATGGCCTTGCTGCCGCCGCTTTACTGGTGGTTTCTCTTCCGTTTCACACTCGGCATGGCCATAGGCACACTCTTCACCGTCAGCGAAACCTGGATGACTGCGATTTCAACTAATGAAAACCGTGGTCGCATCATGGGCATCTACACCTCCATGCTCTCCGCCACGTTTGCCGCTGGCCCCATGCTGTTGCCTTTCACTGGCATCAACGGATTGTTGCCGTGGATGATCTGCATTGCCTGTGTGTTGGCCGGGCTCTTGCCATTGCTGTTCGTCAGCATCCGCGAAGTCAGCGACGAGGGCGGCAAGGGCAGCGTAGCGGGCGTGCTGAAGCGTGAGCCCATCCTGTTTGCCTGCATCGCTGCTGCAACCCTGTTCGACGGCGTGCTGATTTCCTTCTTCACCATCTATGGCACCAGGAACGGTTTGCCGCTCGGCACAGCGTCAACACTGCTCGGCACAGGTATCATTGCAGGTGTCATCTTCTTTTACCCGCTCGGACTGTGGGCAGATCGCTGGTCAAAGAACGGCGTTGTCATGATCTGCGCCATCGCCACCATTGCAGCATCACTGGCGATCATTCCATTGATCAACACCATCGCCGTCTGGCCAACAATGATCCTGCTTTCAACGGCCGCCTTTGGCGTCTACGTCGTAGCCCTCGCCATGATCGGCGACGCGTTCAAGGGTCGCGACGTGGTGGCTGGTTCTGCCGCCGTTGCCGCCATGTGGGGGCTGGGCGGCATCGTTGGCCCACCCATTGCGGGGCGCTTGATCGATGCCTTCGGCTACGGTGCATTTCCTTACGTGCTCGCTGGCTTCTACACCCTGTTAACGGCAACCCTCGCGCTCAACGGCGGACGTGTGTTAAGGTAGGTGCATCTTGCATGAATTGACCACCATCCGGGATTTCCTGCGCTACGCCATCTCGCGCTTTCGCGCCGCCAGGCTTGTGCACGGCCATGGCACCACGAGTGTGGTCGACGAAGCAGCCTTCATCATTCTGGAAACCCTTTATTTGCCCGTAGGCGACATCAACCCATGGCTCGACGCCACCCTGCTGCAAGCCGAACGCAAGCAAGTCCTCGACATTATCGAAGCCCGCATCACGACGCGCACACCCGCCGCCTATCTGCTCAAGAAAACCTACATGCACGGCGTACCATTCTACGTCGATGAACGCGTCATCGTTCCCCGCTCGTACATCGGCGATATTCTGGCCAACGGATTGCTTGATTCCGACGGCAACCGGCTGCTGAATAATGAAAACGTAACAAACATCCTCGATCTCTGCACAGGCTCAGGCTGTCTCGCTGTCCTCGCCTCAAACTTTTTCCCTGACGCAAAAATCGACGCAACCGACCTCTCCAAAGACGCTCTCGACGTGGCCCGCATCAATCTGAAAACCCACGACCTCGAAGCCCACATCACCCTGCACCACGGCCACCTCTTCGCGCCCGTGAAAAACAAGCGCTACGACCTGATCCTCGCCAACCCGCCCTACGTCGCAAAAGCCGAAACCGAAGCCTTCCCGCCCGAATACAAAGCCGAACCATTGATGGCCCACATCAGCGGCGAAGACGGCCTCGACATCACCCGCCAAATTTTAAGGGAAGCCCCAAGGCACCTCAACAAGGGCGGCACCCTGATCTGCGAAATCGGCACGGGCCGCCACATCATCGAAGCCGAATACCCAAACCTCAACCTGATCTGGCTCGACACCGAACAATCCAACGCCGAAGTCTTCGCTCTTAAGCGCTCTTCTTAAGGGGACGCTTCCCTTTTTTTAAGGGTTTTAAGGGGACGCTTCCCTTTTTCAACAATTTTTTCCGCCGTCTTCGGCCGCCCTTGCGACCGGTAATGCAGGCTGCGTCCAGTGATGCGCTCGATTTTCTTCAGGAACGTCTCCGACCCGCAAGGCAGCCCCATCAGGGCATTGCGCCGCAAAACCAGAAGTGCGGCATCATCATCAGGCTCCGACAACCACTTCGACCAGTCCGTGATATCCTCAAAATCGTCGGGCCATTTCGCCTTGGATCCCAGCAGGACATTGTCCTGAAGCCCGCAATGGCCACGGGCACTGGACCAGGCATAGTTTTCTGCCTTGCGCACCAGCTTCGCCCGCACCGGATTGCGCTCGACATAGCGGAGTGCGGCACGGAAGTAACCATCGTCCAGCACGGAAGAAAAAAACCGCCCTTGCCAAACATGCCCTGACTGCCCCTTCGCCCGGTTCAGCCGCTGGGCATAGCGCATGTGCAGGGGCTTCAACACATTCTGCAAGCCATCTTCCGTAGACGGGATGAGAATGAGGTGAACATGGTTGCGCATCAAACAATACCCCGCCACCTCCACCCGATGCGCCTCGGCGTAATCGCGCAACCACTCAAGATAAACTGCACGATCCTCATCATCAAAAAAGACATCCTCCCCCCGGTTCCCCCGCTGGGTGATGTGATGCGGCATTCTGGCAAAAACGGTACGGGCAAGACGTGGCATGCGCGGGATAATAACACACTCAGAGAGAAAAAAGGAAGCGTCCCGTTTACTCGTTTCTTCACCCCTACCCGCTCTTCGCGGGGAGGGGCCGGGAGTGGGGTCTATCAACACACCGACTTCCAGAAACCAAGAAAGGGAAGCGTCCCCTATGTCTCCCTATGTTCAAGAAAGGGAAGCGTCTCCTATGTCTCTAAAAGGGAAGCGTCCCCATAGGCTCGAATAGGGAATATGGGAATAGGGGACGAATAGGGGACGCTTCCCTTAAGAGGGGACGAATAGGGGACGCTTCCCTTAGGGAAAGTATAGGGGACGCTTCCCTTAAAAGAGGGATTACTGTACGCTGGATACCACGAACTTGAAGTCTGAATGTCCACCTTCACATCCGGTCAGGCCAGCGTCTTGCGCCGTGATAGACGCGCAAGACCTGTATCACGCCGGATTGAATACGGTATGGTATGGTACGATGGAGGACGTGTTTGTGATCACCAGTTCCCGTGTCCCCTTGACCCGACCAGGGCGACCAATGTGGGGATTGTCAGGCAAGTTTGACTCAACCGAATTCACAATTGTCATCGCCAGTTTTTGTGCTGCAAAAGAGTTGTCAGCGGAAATATAGGTTTGAAGTTCGCGCAAATCATCAAGTGCTTCTTCCGACCATGTGATG
>JANNNG010000031.1:0-9354 GCA_031398425.1 Hyphomicrobiales bacterium
GCACAGGCTGCGGTCGCTGCAAAACTTGATCTGCTGTGCAAGGACCTGAACGCCCATCCACCCATAAGCGACACGGGCTGGAAAAAACTCTTCCGCAAAAACCACGCCAGCCCCCACGGCATCTACATCCATGGCGACGTGGGCCGTGGCAAGACCATGCTGATGGACTTGTTCTTCGCCCATGTTGAAGGTTGGCCCAAACAACGCATCCATTTCCACGCCTTCATGCAGGACGTGCACCGGTCGCGCGCCAGACAGAAAACCATCGAACACATCGCCGACGACATCGCACAAACCGCCCGCCTGCTCTGCCTCGATGAAATGCAGATCGTGGACATCGCCGACGCCATGATCATCGGTCGCCTGTTCGAGGCCATGCAAGAGCGCGGCGTTGTGCTGGTCACCACGTCAAATCTGCCGCCCGATGGTCTCTACCGCGATGGTCTCAACCGCGATCTCTTCCTGCCCTTCATTTCAAAACTCAACAGTGAACTGGATGTCATCTCACTCGATTCGCCCAAAGATTATCGCCTCGGTCGTATCCGCGCCCACCACACCTATCTCCATCCTGCAAGTGCCGAAAACCGCGTGATGTTCAACAGCCTCTGGCAGGATTTGACCGATGGTGCACCAAGTCGCATTGATATTCTCGACGTGCTGGGTCGCAAGCTCACCGTGCCCAAGGCGTCCCGCAGTTGCGCCTCCTTCACCTTCTTCGAATTGTGTGGCGAAGCCCTCGGACCACCGGATTACCTCGCCATCGCCAAAGCCTATGCTACGGTTTTCATAACCGGCATTCCCAAATTGAAGGTGCACCAGCGCAATGAAACCAGGCGCTTCATCCTGATGATCGACACGTTCTACGATGCCCGCATCCGTGTTGTCCTTCTGGCTGATGCCGCCCTCGATAGCATATTCCCGAAAAACCAGCACGCTTTCGAAAGCCAGCGCACCGTTTCGCGTCTCAAGGAAATGCATTCGGCATCCTGGTGGGGCAAGACCATTGTTGACACTTGAAGCTGTCACGCAACGGGGCTAGACAAACGTCCAATTTCGCATTGCAACATGCCGCAAAAAGCGGCGCGAGGGAGAAGGCTTCATGGCGCGCAAGAAAATCGCATTGATCGGTGGCGGCATGATCGGGGGCACCTTGGCCCACCTCGCAGCCCTTAAGGAACTCGGCGACATCATGATTTTCGACATCGCTGAAGGCCTGCCGCAAGGCAAAGCCTTGGACCTCTCGCAATCCGGCGGCGTTGAAGGGTTCGACGCGAAACTGCGCGGCACCAATTCCTACGAAGCTATTGCCGGAGCTGATGTCTGCATTGTCACCGCAGGGGTGCCAAGAAAGCCCGGCATGAGCCGTGACGATCTCGTCGGCATCAACCTCAAGGTCATGAAAGCCGTGGGCGAAGGCCTGAAAGCCCACGCCCCCAACGCCTTCGTCATCTGCATCACCAATCCCCTGGACGTCATGGTCTGGGCCCTGCAGAAATTCTCGGGCATTCCCACCAACAAGCTGATCGGCATGGCGGGGGTCTTGGACTCAGCCCGCTTCCAGCATTTCCTCGCCGAAGAATTCAATGTCTCGGTCAAAGACGTCAACGCCTTCGTGCTGGGCGGTCACGGCGATACCATGGTGCCGCTGACACGCTATTCGTCGGTTGCTGGAATTCCAGTTCCCGACCTCATCAAGATGGGCTGGAGCACACAAGAGAAGATCGACAAGATCGTGCAGCGCACCCGTGATGGTGGCGCTGAAATCGTCGGCCTGCTCAAAACCGGATCCGCCTATTACGCACCAGCATCCGCTGCAATTGCGATGGCCGAAGCCTATCTCAAGGACTACCGCCGCGTCCTGCCCTGTGCTGCTTATCTCGACGGCCAGTATGGCGTGAAGGGCACTTACGTCGGCGTCCCCGTCATCATCGGTGAAAACGGTGTAGAAAAAATCGTCGAAGTCTCCTTGAACGACGAAGACAAGGCAGGCTTCCAGAAATCCGTGGATGCGGTTCATGGCTTGATGGCCGCCGCCAGGACACTGGCCCCCGAACTGGGGTAAGCGGCCCCTCTCCCGCAAGCGGGCGAGGAGAGTATACAACAAATTTCCTCGCCCGCTTGCGGGAGAGGTGGATCGCGCGAAAGCGCGAGACGGAGAGGGAACGAGGACAAATCCATGAACATCCACGAATACCAAGCCAAAGCCGTGCTCCGCGAATTCGGAGTTGCCACCGGAAAAGGTGCCCCCGCCTTTACCGTCGATGAAGCCGTGAAAGTCGCGGAGTCACAACCCGGCCCCGTCTGGGTCGTGAAAGCCCAGATTCACGCCGGTGGCCGTGGCAAGGGTGGCGGTGTGAAAGTGGTGAAATCCATTGCCGATGTGAAAACCGAAGCCACCCGCATCCTCGGCATGAATCTGGTTACCCCGCAAACCGGACCACAAGGCAAACTGGTCCAGCGCCTCTACATCGAGGAAGGCACGGCCATCGCCCGCGAGTTGTACCTCTCTATTCTCGTCGACCGCGAAACCTCCCGCATCGCCTTCATCGTCTCCACCGAAGGCGGCATGGACATTGAAGCCGTGGCCCACGACACACCGGAAAAAATCACAACCATCCACGTCGATCCTGCCGCGGGCTATCAACCCTATGTCGGCCGCCGCATCGCCTCCGCCCTCAAACTCGAAGGCGATCTCGTCAAGCAATGTGTAAAGTTGATCGGCCAGCTCTACAAAGCCTTCACCGAAAAGGACATGAGCCTGCTCGAAGTGAATCCGCTCGTCGTCACCAAGGACAATCAACTGGTCTGCCTCGATGCCAAGGTGAACTTCGATTCCAACGCGCTCTATCGCCACCCTGAAATCGTGGAACTGCGCGACCTCTCGGAAGAAGACCCGAAGGAAATCGAAGCCTCGAAATATGACCTCTCCTATGTGGCGCTGGACGGCACCATCGGCTGCATGGTGAACGGCGCAGGCCTTGCCATGTCCACCATGGACATCATCAAACTCTACGGCGAAGAACCCGCAAATTTCTTGGACGTCGGCGGCGGCGCTACCAAGGAAAAAGTAGCAGCCGCCTTCAAGATCATAACAGCCGATCCAAAAGTCAAAGGTATCCTCGTCAACATCTTCGGCGGCATCATGAAATGCGATGTGATCGCCGAAGGCGTGATAGCGGCGGTCAAAGACGTGGGCCTGAAAGTGCCACTGGTGGTGCGCCTCGAAGGCACCAACGTGGAGCTGGGCAAGGACATCATCAACAAGTCCGGCCTCAACGTCATCTCCGCCGATGACTTGAACGACGCCGCGCAGAAGATTGTGAAGGCTGTAAAGGACGCGGCTTGAAATTTAACACAGTTACACATATACTGTGTTAAAGGAGACCAGACATGAGCAACATCACATTGAATATGCCTGACGAGGTTTTGGACGAAGCCCGCGTTTATGCAGCTGAGCGCAAGACAACAGTAAATGCATTGGTGCGCGACTATCTCATCAGTGTCACAAGCCAAAAGAAGCGAGCCAAAGCTGCCATGGCAGAGTTGCGCAAAATGAGCGAAACAACAAAAGCTGACTTGGGTCCTGACTTTATCTTTGATCGGGAAAGTCTCTATGAGCGTTGACGCTTTTGTGGATACAAATGTCTTGCTCTACGCAGCCGCCGGAGCACTTCGCTACCCTGCGAAGAACAAGCAGGCTTGGGACATTATCAACACTGGCAACTATGCAATTTCAGGTCAGGTGTTGGCTGAGTTTTACGTCAATGCCACCAAGGCAAAAAAAGACAAGCCCGCACCCATGGAAGTACACGAAGCTTCGATGTGGGTTGAAAACCTTTCAACTGTACCGGTAGTTCCGGTTGATCATTTTGTTGTCCAGCAAGCAGTTGCATACTCGCAGCGATATATGATCAGTTATTGGGATGCAGCACTTATTGCCGCAGCAGAAGTCATCAACGCGCCAATTCTCTATACCGAAGACCTCAACCACGGACAGAAATACGGCTCTGTTACCGTCGCCAACCCTTTCAGGATTAACTCATAACGACGTCTGCCGTGATGTTGGATGCTCTGACAACCTAGATAGAATGGAAAAGCGAACGTTGAGTTCGCAGATTAGAAAAATAGCAGATTACCGAGAAAGCAAAACACTCCATGTCCATCCTCGTCAACAAGAAAACCCGCGTCATCTGCCAGGGCATCACCGGCAACAATGGAACCTTTCACACCGAACAGGCCATTGCCTATGGCACGCTGATGGTGGGTGGTGTCACCCCCGGCAAGGGTGGGCAAACCCACTTGGGCCTTCCTGTCTATGACACTGTGGCCGAAGCCCGCGAACGCACACAGGCTGATGCCTCCGTCATCTACGTCCCGCCACCCTTTGCCGCCGACTCCATCATCGAAGCCATCGATGCCGAACTCCCCCTGATCGTCTGCATCACGGAAGGCATTCCGGTCCTCGACATGGTGCGGGTGAAACGCGCGCTTGTCGGGTCAAAGTCCCGCCTGCTTGGACCAAACTGCCCCGGCGTGTTGACCCCCGGCGAATGCAAGATCGGCATCATGCCCGGCAATATTTTCAAGAAGGGAAAGGTGGGCATTGTCTCGCGCTCTGGGACGCTGACTTACGAAGCGGTGTTCCAGACCACGCAGCAGGGCCTGGGACAGACCACGGCCGTGGGCATTGGTGGCGACCCGGTGAAGGGCACGGAATTCATCGACATCCTCGAAATGTTCCTTGCCGACCCCAAGACGGAATCGATTATCATGATCGGTGAAATCGGAGGCTCCGCCGAAGAGGACGCCGCCGAGTTCATTCGCAGGAATAAGACCAAGAAGCCCATGGCGGGCTTCATCGCGGGAACCACCGCCCCTCCAGGCCGCCGCATGGGCCATGCGGGTGCCATCATATCAGGTGGCAAGGGCGATGCAGGCTCCAAGGTCGAGGCCATGAAGCGGGCGGGGATAGCGGTGTCGGCGTCGCCAGCGCTTTTGGGCGAAACTTTGATGAAGAAGTTGAATCGGAAGTAAGGCCCCCTCCCCCCTTCGGGGTACTCCCCCAACAAGTTGGTGGAGGGCCAAAAGCGAGTCCTTCCCCAACTCGTTGGGGAAGTGCCCGAAGGGCGATGGGGTCCTTCCTCAGCACCACACACCAGCCATTCACTTTTTCCCAAACATTTACTTTCCAAACCGCAAGCCCTGCACTATTTTTAGAGAGTACCAGTTCAAAAGGGCGATTGTGCCCTGCCGCTGAAAGCGATTGTGCCGCCAGCGGGCAAACGAACAGACGGGACGGAACGTGATGAACAAGACCGAAGCCACAGCGGCTTTCGAGGAGACCTCATTCCTCTATGGCGGCAACGCCAAGTTTGTGGAGGAGCTTTACCAGACTTATCTCGCCAACCCAGCCGCCGTGGACAGCCATTGGCGGTCATTTTTTGACCAGATGGCGGGGGACGCACCCACGGCCTCAGGCCCCTCCTGGGCGAGAGTCGATTGGCCGCCTAAACCAGCTGACGAACAGACGGCAGCGCTCGATGGAAATTGGGTCGAGGTTGAAAAGGCCATCGCGGCCAAAATTGCGGCTGCCATGCCAAAGGGTGCCAGGCCCGCACCCGCTCCAATGCCTGCTGCGGCACCGGTTACGCCTGCAGCCAATGCGGATGAAGTCAAGAAAGCCACCATGGATTCCGTGCGTGCGCTGATGATGATCCGCGCCTATCGCATGCGCGGCCACCTTGCCGCTGACCTTGATCCCCTGAAGCTGAAGGAGCCAATGCAGCATCCGGAACTTGATCCGGAAAGCTATGGCTTCGGCCCCGCCGACCTTGACCGCCCCATCTTCCTCGACATGGTGCTGGGCCTTGAGAAAGCAACCATCCGCCAGATCGTTGAAATCCTGAGGCGCACCTATTGCGGCACGCTGGGTGTGGAATTCATGCATATCTCCGACCCCGAGCAGAAGGCCTGGCTGCAACAGCGCATCGAGGGCGAGAACAAGGAAATCCGCTTTACCAATGAAGGCAAGAAAGCCATTCTGGCCAAGCTCATCGCCGGTGAAGATTTCGAACAATTTCTCAATGTCAAATACACGGGCACCAAACGCTTCGGCCTTGATGGCGGCGAAGCGATGATCCCGGCTCTTGAACAGGTCATCAAGCGCGGCGGCAATCTCGGCATCAAGGACATTGTGCTGGGCATGGCGCACCGTGGTCGTTTGAACGTGCTGGCCAATGTCATGGGGAAACCCTTCTCCGCAATCTTCCACGAATTCCAGGGCGGCTCTTCGACCCCTGATGAGGTGGAAGGTTCTGGTGACGTGAAATATCATTTGGGTTCATCGTCTGATCGCAGCTTCGATGGCAACACGGTTCACCTGTCCTTGACGGCCAACCCGTCCCATCTCGAAATCGTGGATCCTGTAGTCTTGGGCAAAGCCCGCGCCAAGCAGGACCAGCGTGGCGACCGGGCACGTACGTCGGTGTTGCCTCTTCTTATTCACGGCGATGCGGCTTTTGCAGGTCAAGGCGTCGTCGCGGAATGTCTGGGCCTCTCCGGCCTGAAAGGTCATCGTAACGGCGGTTCACTCCATTTCATCATCAACAACCAGATCGGCTTTACCACCAGCCCCATCTGGTCACGCTCCTCACCTTACCCCTCCGACATCGCCAAGATGATTGAAGCACCGATTTTCCACGCCAATGGCGACGATCCCGAAGCTGTGGTTTTCGCCACCAAGATCGCCATCGAATTTCGCCAGCAGTTCAAGAAGCCCGTCGTCGTCGACATGTTCTGCTACCGCCGCTTCGGCCATAACGAGACGGACGAACCCGCCTTCACCCAGCCGTTGATGTACAAGCGCATCGGCAGCCACAAGCGCGTCGTTGAAATCTACGGAACGCGGTTGATCAACGAAACTGTCATCACGGCGGCAGAATTCGACGCCATGAAGGCCGAGTATCGCCAGACCCTTGAAGACGCCATGAGCGTGGCCATCGGCTACAAGGCCAACAAGGCCGACTGGCTGGATGGTCGCTGGGCAGGCATGAAAACCGCCGTCTCGATGGAAGAAGACCGTCGCGGCACCACCGGCGTTGCTGTGACGAAACTGAAGGAACTGGGCCAGCGTCTCACGCGAATTCCCAAATCCTTCACCCCCCACAAGACCATGCAGCGCGTGCTTGATACCCGTGCGAAGATGATTGAGGACGAAGCGGGCCTCGACTGGGCCATGGCGGAATCCCTGGCCTATGCAACATTGCTCGATGAAGGCACCAAGATCCGCCTGTCGGGCCAGGACGTGCAGCGCGGAACCTTCTCGCAACGCCACGCCGTCATCGTCGACCAGGTGAACGAGAAACGCTACACGCCCCTCAATCATTTGAAGAAAGAACAGACCACCAAAATCGAAGTCATCAACTCCATGCTCTCGGAAGAGGCGGTGCTGGGCTTTGAATATGGCTATTCCCTCGCAGAGCCAAACGCGCTCGTGTTGTGGGAAGCGCAATTCGGTGACTTCGCCAACGGCGCGCAAGTGATCTTCGACCAGTTCCTGTCATCAGGCGAACGGAAATGGCTGCGGATGTCCGGCCTCGTCTGCCTGCTGCCCCATGGCTATGAAGGCCAGGGGCCAGAGCATTCTTCCGCCCGCCTCGAACGCTTCCTTCAAATGTGCGCCGAAGACAACATGCAAATCGCCAATTGCACCACGCCTGCAAATTATTTCCACATCCTGCGCCGCCAGATGAAACGCGAATTCCGCAAGCCTCTCGTGATCATGACGCCGAAGTCATTGCTACGCCACAAGCGCGCCACATCAACACTCGCCGAGATGGATGAAACCTCATCCTTCCACCGCTTGCTCTGGGACGATGCAGAGTTTCTCAAAAGCGAAAAAATCAAACTGGTGAAAGACGACAAGATCCGTCGCGTGGTTCTGTGTTCCGGCAAGGTCTATTACGACCTTTATGAAGAGCGTGAAAAGCGCGGCCTCAACGACGTCTATCTCTTGCGCATCGAACAACTTTATCCATGGCCGCACAAGGCACTTGCGCAGGAGCTGTCACGCTTCGGCAAAGCGGAATTTGTCTGGTGTCAGGAAGAGCCCCAGAACATGGGCGCCTGGACTTTTGTGCAGCCCGGTATCGAACGCGTGCTTGATTTCGTCAAGGCCCGAAACAAACGCCCGCGTTACGTGGGCCGTGCCGCATCCGCATCAACGGCCACAGGCCTGATGAGCCGCCACCTGCGCGAACTCAAGGCGTTCCTCGATGAGGCACTAGCGTAATTTTTTCTTTTTTCAAGGCGACACAACATGAGCAAAGACATCAAGGTTCCAACCCTCGGCGAAAGTGTGGTTGAGGCAACAATCGGAAAATGGTTCAAGAACGAAGGCGACTCTGTCAAGGCGGATGAGCCGCTGGTTGAACTCGAGACCGACAAGGTAACGGTTGAAGTCCCTGCACCTTCATCCGGCAAACTGGAAAAGATCGTAGCCGCCGCAGGCACCACCGTCACCATCGGCGCATTGCTGGGAACAATTGCTGAAGTTGCAGCAGGAGCCGTTTCTGCTGCACCCCAAAAAGCGGCAGCACCTGTTCCGGCACCTTCCAAGCCAGCCGAACAACCTCTCTCGCCCGCCGTCCGCAAGGCCGTGGTTGAAAACAACATCAGTCCCGCCGACGTCCCCGGCACCGGCAAGGACGGTCGCATCACCAAGGGCGATGTCATCCAGCACCTCGCAGCACCTTCACCCCTCCCCGATCTTCGGGGAGGGGCAGGGTTGGGGCCTTCAACGCCAGCTCCCTCCGGCACCGAAGAGCGCGTGAAAATGACAAGGCTCCGCGCAACCATCGCCAAGCGTTTGAAAGACGCGCAAAACTCCGCTGCCATGCTGACCACCTTCAACGAGGTGGACATGTCGGCCGTCATGTCGCTGCGCAATCAATACAAGGACGTGTTCGAGAAAAAGCACGGCACCAAACTGGGCTTCATGAGCTTCTTCGTGAAAGCCGCCATTCAAGCACTCAAAGATGTGCCGAACGTCAATGCCGAAATTGACGGGGATGATATCGTCTATAAAAACTACTACCACATCGGCGTTGCCGTCGGCACCGACAAGGGCCTTGTCGTGCCCGTGGTCAAGAACGCCGACTTGCTGAACTTCGCCGGTATTGAACAGACCATCGCAGGCTACGGCAAGAAAGCCAGAGACGGCCAACTCACCATCGCCGACATGCAGGGCGGCACCTTCACGATCTCAAACGGCGGCATTTACGGCTCCCTCATGTCCACGCCCATCCTGAACGCACCGCAATCCGGTATCCTGGGAATGCACAAGATACAAGACCG
>JANNNG010000042.1:0-4633 GCA_031398425.1 Hyphomicrobiales bacterium
TTTGCGAATTGCCGCGCGGGCGTTGCCAGAAAGCCGCTTGCTGGTGGAAACCGATGCACCGTATCTTGCTCCCATTCCGTTTCGTGGACGCAACAATGAGCCAGCCTTTGTTGTTCATACATTGCAAGCTCTGGCCGACGCGCGTGGAGTATCACGTGACCATATGGCGGCGGCAACCTCGGCTAATTTCTTTCGGTTGTTCGACAAAGTGAAAGTGCCCGCCGCGTTCAGGGCAGCGGCATGAGTTTGCGGGTTACCATACTGGGCTGTGGCTCCAGTGGTGGTGTGCCCCGTGTGGGTGGTGACTGGGGAGTCTGCGATCCCGCCAATCCCAGGAACCGCCGCCGCCGTTGTTCGATTTTATTGCAGCAGGGAGCCAGTGGAGAAGAAACAAACATTCTGATCGACACGTCGCCTGACATGCGTGAACAGATGTTGTCGGCTGGCGTGAAACATCTGGACGGTGTGTGGTATACCCATGAACACGCAGATCACACCCACGGCATTGATGAACTGCGCGGCTTCTTTCTCAACCAGAAAAAGCGCATTCCCGTGTGGGCCGACAGTTCCACAGGTGGCATGCTGATGACGCGCTTTGCCTATTGCGTGATGCAAGCTCCCGGCAGTGATTACCCACCCATTCTAGATTTGAAGAATATCATGCCTGGTCAAATGCTGGAATCGGGCGGGGCAGGTGGCTTGATTGCGGGTCTGCCTTTTGAAGTGCAGCACGGCAATATCCGCGCTCTGGGTTTCCGCGTGGGCAACATGGCCTACACGCCCGACGTCAGCGATATCCCGGATCGTTCAATCGCCATGCTACAGGAACTTGATATCTGGATCGTCGATGCTCTGCGACCCAAGCCCCACATCAGCCATTTCAGTCTGCCAGAAACCCTTACCTGGATCGCGCGTCTGAAACCGAAACGGGCTGTTCTCACCAACATGCATCTTGACTTGGACTATGCTGTACTGAAAGCCGAACTTCCGCGCCACGTCGAACCAGCGTTTGATGGTATGACGATCACCCTTTGAAATGGAGTTTCTGCCATGCTGAAGCAAACCTTGCGTGTTTCACTTTCCGCCATAACGTTGCTCGGCGGTCCGGCGATGGCGCAGACAGCCTGTACGCCTGAAAAATTAAATTCTGCCATTGACGCTTATGCCGCAGCACCCTTCGACGCTCCGGCATGGCGCAAATTGACGGGACTGGGTGATCCACAATTGGAGGGCAGCAGTTATGCCTATGACAATTACAACAAGGTCGATGAATGGCGCCGCGTCGTTGGCACGACTGCACCCGGCAATGAAACCCTGGCAAATCCCGGCTACAATTGCCGCATCGGCTATCCGCTCGAAGTTCTGCAATCGCGCATCAATACATTCGGGCGCAACAGCGATTATGTGCAAAGTTGGCTCAAGGGACAGGAGCAAGTGCTGCGGGCCTGTACGGCCCAGGCCGCTGAAACCCTCAGTGACATGCCGCCGCCAGGAAACCTGAAGCCGGATCAGGTCGATCTCTTCAAGCAAGATCGCGCCTATCAAAAGGCCTCGGTATTGTTCTACTGGAACCCGCAAGCCGCCATTCCCGAGTTCAAAGCTATCGCTGCTTCAACGTCGCCGCACAAGGCGGTGGCGCGTTACAACATTGCGAATATTCTGGCCAATGCGAAGAATGTTGTGGAAGCGCGGAAAGAAGCCAAAGCCATTCTGGCTGATGCGTCGTTGACTTCGGTGCATGACATCACGCGGGAGCTTTTGGGCTTCATTTCAAACATGGAAGACACACCCGCAGGCTGGACTGAATTGATTGATGGCACTGTGGCCACACTGAGCCAGCCGCTGGACACCATCACCGGAAGTGATAAGGCGAAGTCGGAATATACGAAAGCGCTTTATGACATTGGCTATGCCGGTGTCACAGACAAGAAAGATGACTGGTGGGTGACAAACACGTTGCCTGCTGATGCAACCTTGTCCAAGGCTCTGGCTGACTCCGCCCGCAAGCATCCTATGTTGCTCTGGATGATGGCGGGGCAAAGCGTCAACAAGCCTTACACCCAAGCGCCTTGGGCCTTGGTTGGCGATAAATGGCAGGCCTGGTCGGCATCTTATGTGGACAGGGCCATGAAGCTGCAAGGCAAGCCGCTGCCCGACTTGCCAAAGCGCGTGCTGGAAAGCCTGAAAGCAAAACCTGATGATGCAACGCGGGCCATACTGTGGGCGCAGGTTTATGACGCCACCTCGAAAGCTGCCGCATCTTGTGGAGAGGCGCCGGATACGGCGGCGATTACCGTGTTGATCGAGCAGGCCGTGCGGCTGTCTGCCATGGCCAATCGCTATGACGAGATCTATGCGAACCTGCCGAAGCTGAAGCTGGACGCATCCAGCAGCTTGCGCACGATGGTTTTGCCGAAATTGATGCAACACATTCTGGCCACGGGCAAGGTGGAGGAGGGGCGTCGCTTGCGCGACGCCCTGCTCACCAACGGGTTTTTCAATGGCTTTGCTGGCGATCAGAAGGAATTCGAGCGCGATGTCTACGGTCAATTCCTCGCCTGGGTGGCTGAGGACGCGGCGCAATGGACAAAGGCACTGGCGCTGATCAACGAGAAACTTTCGCCCAAGGTTTTGAACTTTCTACCCGCATCAAAGCTGCGCGAGCTTGGCGACAATCCGGCGTTCTCACCAGAACAGAAAGCACTGCTGAAGCGGACTTCCTGGGTTCGCAACTATGCCACCGGTCAGAAAATCAGCGACAAGACGACGGAGGCCATGTTTGCGGCAAATCCTGAATTGCTGGCAGCGCGGGATGCAGTCGCAAAAGACTACCCAAAACTGTCGCCGGACCGCGTGCTGCTGTTAACCATATTGCGCAACCCGCGTTTTGGCATGCTGGTGAATTCACCGGATTACGGCGAACCCCTGGAAACCAAGCGTGAGGTTTTTGCAGCTTTGGATGACTATGATCCCAATGACAAGAACTGGTGGTGCCCGCTGGAGGTGGACCGCCAACTGGGTGCTCTTCGCAATGAGTATGACAGCGCCTCGCAGATGAGCGGCGTCAAGGACTACTTGGCCAAGCCCTTGGCACCGCTGCTGGATGATGGCGCTGTTGCCAGGCTTGATGCCGCACGGGAAGTTGTGTTGCAGCAGCATCCCATGATCAAGGCGGTTGACTGGAAGGAAGTTGCCGCACTGGCCAAGGCACCTTCAGCGCCGAAGTTGTTGGCCCAGTCCAGCATCAAGTGGGCAAAGACCTCCAAGGGCGATGACGGCGCACCGGAGGCCTTGGCGCTTGCCGTGCGTGCTACGCGCTATGGGTGCCGCTGGCATGGCTCGGTCAAGGCTTACTCAAAGCCGGCGCAGGAGTTGTTGAAGGCGAAGTTCGCGACCACGACATGGGCGGCGCAGACGCCTTACTGGTTTGACTGTGTCGACCTGCAATATGATGCGCAATTCAACAAGGTGGCAAACTGCAAACCGCGCGTCTGGAAGAAGCAGGCGCTGCCAAAGTGACTGAAGAAAGTGGCGCAAGGCATTGATGGGGGAAGTAATTTGCCTTCGCGCAGCAGCTTTTGTGTTGCTCAAAATATTCCATAATATATATTATGCGAATGAAGGATAGAGATGGAAGATCACGATCTCCGCAGCCTGGCCACCCTCAAGCACATCATGGCCGCCTTGCGTACGCCCGTCACGGGCTGCCCTTGGGACCTTGAGCAATCGTTCGAGACCATTGCACCCTATACCGTTGAAGAAGCCTATGAGGTCGCCGATGCCATTCAGTCTGGCGACCGCAAGCATCTCTGCGAGGAATTGGGCGACCTATTGTTGCAGCCGGTGTATCACGCCCAGATGGCTGCCGAGGAAGGATCGTTCACGCTGGAGGACGTCATCGAAGCCGTGAATCGCAAGATGATCAACCGACATCCCCATGTGTTCGGCGATGACAAGGCGCGGACGGCTGGTGTGGCCAAGGGGTTCTGGGAAGCCAATAAGGCGAAGGAGCGTGCGGCCAAGGGCGAAGTTGCAAGGCGGACGCTGGATGGCGTGCCCTTGGCCCTGCCCGGTCTGACACGGGCCTTGAAGCTTCAGGCCAAAGCCGCAAAGGTCGGGTTCGACTGGCCGCATGTGGATCAAGTCTATGAAAAGCTTGCGGAAGAGATTTCCGAGTTGAAGTCTGCGTCTGAAGGCAAGCGTGGCGAGGAATTGGGTGACCTTTTGTTTGTTCTGGCCAATCTGGCGCGGCACTATGGCATTGATCCTGAGGCTGCACTTCGAGGGGCCAACGCGAAGTTTGAACGGCGGTTTCGGTTTATCGAGGATCGTTTGCAGGAGAATGGCAAATCGCCCGGGCAGTCTGATCTGGCCGCGATGGATGCGCTGTGGAACGCGTCAAAAGAGCAGGGATTGTAGTCCCTCTCCGTCATCGCTTCGCGATGCCACCTCTCACGCAAGAGGGCGAGGAGATGCTTTTCCTCGCCCGCTTGCGGGAGCGACTATCTGGTCTGTCAAGCTAGTTTTGCATGTTGAAGCCTGACGTCGCGGACTTTTGCGTTGAGTCTGATGAGGAGCTTGTGAGCGAGAGCGATACGGATGACCATTTTGGGTTTGCCCTTTGCAGCGAGCC
>JANNNG010000072.1:0-22903 GCA_031398425.1 Hyphomicrobiales bacterium
GCATCGTGCGCTCTTCCAAATTCAGACCAGGCCCGATGCGATCCACCACAATAAAGCGGCTTTCCGCATCAAACACCAGTAATGGAAAATGCCAGGTGTTGCGAAGGTAATTGACACCTTGCCTTCCTGTTGCGGAAAATACGCGAAAGCTTTCCTGCTGGTCCGGATCGCTGCACACCACAACAAGCCATGGCCTGTTCTGCAAAGGAAAAAACAATTGCGATCCCAGCGGGTGTCGCTCCATCATGTTGATAGTGATGGGCAAGGGACGCGGCTTGGCTGTAAACAGGCTGACTTTGGCTGATCCGCCTTCGGCCACTACGTCAATGCCCGCCAAATCATCAAAGCGCTGGGCAAATCCCTGATTGATGACGAGCGGCTCTGCGGCCTCGATTTCAACCACGTCCCCGAAAGCGGCGAAGCGGGCTTTGGTCAGCGGTTCCGGTCTGAGCATCAGCGGAACAGTCTCAGCCTCGGGTGGCGATTCACGTCCTTGTAAAGGAGATAGCGGAAGGGACCGGGGCCGCCAGCATAGCAAGCTTGCGGGCAGAAGGCGCGCAGCCACATGAAGTCTCCCGCTTCGACTTCCACCCAGTCTTCGTTCAGGCGGTAAACGGCCTTGCCTTCGAGCACATATAGACCGTGTTCCATCACGTGGGTTTCAGCAAAGGGAATGCAGCCTCCGGGTTGGAATGTAACGATGTTCACGTGCATGTCGTGGGAAAGGTCGGTGGGGTCCACAAAGCGGGTGGTGGCCCAGGTGCCGTTCGTGCCAGGCATGGCGATGGGTTCGACTGCGGCATCTGACGTGACAAAGGCTTCGGGTTTGGCCAGGCCTTCGACGCTCTCGTAGGCCTTGCGGATCCAATGGAATTTTGCGGGTTCGCTGCCAGAATTCTTGAGCGACCACTGGGTGTTGGAGGGGATATAAGCATAGCCACCCGCCTTGAGGGTATGGGGTGTTCCCGCGACGGTGACTGTGGCTTCACCGCTCACAAGGAACAACACAGCTTCTGCTTCAGCATCCGGCTCAGGGTTTTCGCTGCCGCCGCCAGGGGCCACCTCCATGATGTACTGTGCGAAGGTTTCGGCAAATCCGGATAACGGCCTTGCGATGATCCACGCCCGCGTCTTCTCCCAGTGCGGCAAGCAGCTGGTGACGATATCCTGCATGACGCTCTTTGGGATCACGGCGTAACTTTCCGTGAAAATGGCGCGACCGCTGAGAAGTTGCGCCTGTGGCGGGTGCCCGCCAAGGCTGGAGTAGTAAGGGCCTGTCATGAAGGGCACATATCCTCGAATTGCTGTTGTCGAAACTAACCTATTCGACCACACTGGTCGAGGGCAGCTTGGAGTGATCGTTAAGCCATGAAAGACTTTCTTGAACGCGCGATCCGACAGGGCAGGGGGACCGAGCCTGCGGACCTGGTGTTGAAAAATGGCAGTTTCTATGATCTGGTGTCTGGGCGGGTGATTGCGTCCGATGTCGCAATCTGCGGTAACCGGATTGTGGGCACCTGCTGGACTTACCACGGCGTTGATGAAATTGACATCTCGGGCCGGATTGTGGTGCCGGGCTTCATTGACACGCATTTGCACATCGAATCCTCGCTTGTCACTCCGCATGAATTTGATCGATGCGTGTTGCACCGTGGTGTCACGACTGCGATCTGCGATCCGCATGAGATTGCCAACGTGCTGGGCGTTGAGGGGCTGCGCTATTTCTTTGATTGCGCTGAACAAACGATCATGGACTTGCGGGTGCAGCTTTCAAGTTGTGTGCCAGCAACACATCTGGAAACATCCGGTGGACGGCTGACGGCGGATGATCTGAAGCCGTTCATGGGGCATGCCAAAAACATTGGCCTTGCGGAGTTCATGAATTTTCCCGGCGTCCTTAATCTTGATCCGGAATGTCTCGACAAGCTGGCGCTGTTTCAGTCCGGTCACATTGATGGACATGCGCCGTTGCTGCGTGGCATGGATTTGAATGGCTATCTTTCGGCGGGCATTCGGACCGACCATGAGACGACGACGGCTGAGGAGGCGCTTGAAAAGCTGTCGAAGGGCATGACCATTCTCATTCGCGAAGGTTCGGTGTCGAAGGATTTGCATGCGCTGGTGCCGATCATGACCGAGCGCAATTCGCCGTTTATTGCCCTGTGTACGGATGACCGTAATCCGCTTGATATTGCCGAGGATGGGCATCTGGATTTCATGATAAGGGAGGCCATCGCATGCGGGGCTGATGTGCTGGCAACCTATCGTGCTTCCAGCATTTCGGCGGCGAAGGCTTTTCGCCTGCATGATCGCGGACTTGTGGCGCCAGGCTGGCGAGCTGATCTGGTGATGATCGATTCGCTGGAATCGTGCCACGTATCGCAGGTCATCAGCGCGGGGCGCATCGTTGATGACGCGATCTTCGCGACCCGAAAAACCGTAGCATCTGTCGGCCTCAACAGCGTCAAAACAAGAACGGTTTCAGCGCTGCAGCTTCAAGCACGCGGCAGCGGTGTCGATACGCCCGTCATCGGCGTGGACCCCGGCAAGATCATCACACAACATTTGCGCCGCACCTTGCCCGCCGAAAACGGTGTGGTAGTGGCGGACGTGGCGCAGGATTGCATCAAGGTCGCTGTCATCGAGCGCCATGGTATCAATGGCAATATCGGTGTGGGCTTTGTGCATGGTTTTAGTTTGAAACATGGTGCCATTGCCTCAACCGTGGGCCATGACAGTCACAATATCTGCGTTATCGGCGTGTCGGATGAAGATATGGCGGTCGCTGTCAACCGCATGCGCGAGATTGGCGGTGGCTTTGTTGTGGTGCGCGATGGCGCGGTGTTGTCGGAGTTGCCACTTCCCATCGCCGGGTTGATGAGTGACAAGAGTTTTGAAGAGGTGCGTGACGCTCTGCTGCCGTTGCGGGCAGCGGCGAGGGCATTGGGAACCACGTTGCAGGAACCATTTCTGCAAGTCGCATTCCTGCCGCTCCCCGTGATTCCGCATCTCAAGATCACGGACAGGGGAATGGTGGATGTGGATCGGTTTGCTGTCATCTGAAAACAATTCACCACTCCTACGCTGTGGGGAGGGTCGGGGGTGGGGTCTTTCAGCGCATGCGATCTCGGAATTCCCTCTCCGTCATCGCTGGCGCGATGCCACCTCTCCCGCAAGCGGGCGAGGATAAATTTTCCTCGCCCGCTTGTGGAAGAGGTGGCACGCAGAACGCGTGACGGATAGGAACTATCTTATTTCCTGTGCCGCTCCATCATGTCCACAAACCTTCTGAACAGGTAATGCGAATCCTGTGGACCGGGCGATGCCTCCGGGTGATGCTGCACCGAGAAGATGGGCTTTCCCTTGACCGCAATTCCGGCATTGGAGCCATCAAACAGCGACACATGGGTTTCCTCCACCTCGTCCGGCAGCGATGCACGGTCCACGGCAAATCCGTGGTTCATCGACACGATTTCAACCTTGCCCGTGGTGAAGTCCTTGACCGGGTGGTTGGCACCGTGGTGGCCCTGGTGCATCTTTAAGGTCTTACCTCCAAGAGCAATGCCAAGCATTTGATGGCCCAAGCAAATTCCGAATATCGGCGTGCCGGATTGAAGCAGTTTCCGGATCTCGGGAACGGCATATTCACCCGTTGCGGCCGGGTCACCCGGGCCGTTGGACAGGAACACGCCTTCGGGTTTCAGAGCAAGAATGTCCTCAGCCGAGGTCGTTGCCGGGACCACCGTCACGTCACAACCTGCCGACGTCAGGCAGCGCAGGATGTTGCGCTTCAAACCATAGTCAATGGCAATCACGCGCTTGCCGCCCGTGGCCGTGGTGTAGCCGTTGCCCCAATCCCACAATTTCTCATCCCACTCCATGCGCTGGGTCAGCGAGACATCCTTGGCCAGATCCATGCCTTCAAGTCCAGGCCAGTCGGCTGCCATTCTCTGCAGTTTCCTGAGGTCGAACTTGCCCTTTGCATGATGGGCGATAACGCCATTGGGCATGCCCTTGTCGCGGATCAGATTGGTCAGTTCGCGCGTGTCAATGCCCGACAGTCCGATGATGCCACGGGCCTTCAGCCATTTGTCGAAGTGTTTGCTGTTGCGATAGTTGGCCGGTTCCGTAACCGGAGCCCTGACCACGAGGCCGCGCACGGCGGCGGAGGCTGCAAGGTTGGTGGTTTCCGTATCATCATCATTGGTGCCGACGTTGCCCACATGGGGGAAGGTAAAAGTAACGATCTGGCCAGCATAGGATGGATCGGTCAACACTTCCTGATAGCCTGTCATGGCGGTGTTGAAACAAACCTCGGCCACCGCTTCTCCTTCAGCGCCAAAACCAAAGCCTTCAATCACGGTGCCATCAGCCAGAACCAGAAGTCCGGTTGTTTTGGGAACATCCCAATCGCTGAAGTGCAGGCGTGCTTTTGCTTTGGCTGGTGCCATGGCGTGTCTGAGTCTCCGGGAATTTGCGCTTGGTTAGGGGAGCGGGACCATGGCGTCAAGTTTGCGCGAGATGTACAAAAGGACTATCCCCATCGCTTTCCAACTGATTTGAGGAAGCACCATGTCCCTTCGTGACACTCTGACTGCCGATATGAAGGACGCCATGAAATCCGGCAACAAGCGCAAGCTTGCAACCATTCGTCTCATGAACGCAGCGATCAAGGACAAGGACATCAATTCCCGAACAGATGGGCATGATTCCGAGAAGATTTCCGATGTCGCAATCATGGATGTGCTGGCGAAGATGGTGAAGCAGCGGCAGGATTCAATTGCCGCTTTTGATGCAGGCGGCCGCGCCGAACTTGCGCAAGGTGAGCGCGAGGAAATGCAGATCATCCAGTCCTATATGCCCAGGCAAATGGACGACGAGGAAGCCAAGGCCGCAGTTGCTGCCGTGATTGCCACTGTCGGGGCCACGACTGTCAAAGACATGGGCAAGGTCATGGCGGAGCTGAAAACCAGGCACTCTGGACAACTGGATATGGGGAAAATTGGTGGCATTGTGAAGGCGCTTTTGGGGTAAAGCCGTTCATCCCGAGTTCAGGTCAGTTTTGGCAGATTGCTCCCCAGCGCAGGCCAGTTGCCTGGCGTTGACCCAACTTGGAAAGGATGGATCACATGTTCCGTAAAACCCTGATTGCCGTCGCTGCGGCTGCCACAATGGCTTTGGGCTTGGGTGCTGCCACAGCCCCGGCAGAAGCCAAAGTGAATTTGTATATCGGCGTGCCTCATGTGGGTTATTATCACCCCCAGCACTATCGGCCCCACTACTACCAGCCGCGCTATGCCTATTACAAGCGCGCACCTTATCATTGCCATTGGCGCAAGGTTTATCGCTATGGTGAATGGATCAAGGTGAAGCGCTGCCACCGCGCCTGGCACTGACAACTGTCTCGCTGGCGATGCTTTTCGTGCACCGCCAGCCCTCGTGTTTTAAGTTCGCCTTAACCCTGACGTGAGACGATCAGGATCATGACGAATGTTGCGTACCTGTTGTTTACGTTTCTTGCCTGTTTGCTCGGCCTGGGAGTTGGCCTTGGCCTGCATCTGTTCTGGAGCAAATTGAAGTTGACGTCCGGAACGGACTTTGACCCGTTCTCATCAACACAGGAAGATGATACCGCCTCGTTTGATGCCTATACCAAGTGGCAGTCTGACAATAATCGCCGCTTTGCGCTGCAGGTCACGAGTTGTGGCGCAGCGCCTGTCATCTTGGCCTGCGCTGCCTGGACACAACGCAGCGACGTTGTGCATTCGCTCTGCAATTCATTCACGCAAGTTGTAGGGCAGGCCTATATCTGCACATAGGCCTGCAATCGAGATCAAATAATTTTTGTCGTGACTTTGACGTTGTTCTTGATGGAATGCGAGTAGGGGCAGACCACGTGACCCTTCTTGGCCAGCGCAGTGGCTTGTGCCTTGGTCAAGCCCGGCAGAGATACGTCCAACTGGACAGCAATGCCGAAACCTTTCTTGTCTGAGCGTGGACCGAAACTGACGTGGGCTGTCACAAATGATTCCGGTGCCAGGGCCAGAGGCTTTTTCTGCTGGCCGTTGATGTATTTCATGGCACCGAGAAAGCACGACGAATAGCCCACGGCAAAAAGCTGATCGGGGTTAGTGCCTTTGCCAGTGCCGCCCATTTCCTTGGGATTGGCCAGCACCACATTGATCTGCTTGTCGTCGGTTGATGCCGTACCGCCGCCGCGTCCGCCCACCGCGGTTGCGACTGCTGTATAGATTTTCTTGATTGCCATTGTTGGCCTCCTGATGATGACAGGTGCAACAATTCCATGGCGTGTGTGCTTTGGCAAGCCGCTGAGTGCTTCTCAGGTATCAAAATCCGGATGTTGCAGGGATTTCAGGAGTAGCATGTCATCTGCTTTTCGATAATCGTCCATGCGCTCTTCCTTCAACAGGTGCATCGTCACAAACCAGTCCAGGCGACTTTCAACAGCACTTTGTTTTGTAAAGGATGGCACGTCATTGGGCTGATCCAGCGTGCCAATTGCGATTTCGATATTGGCATCGCCGTCTTCGTGCATGAACATGGGTGTGCCGCATTCCCGGCAGAATCCCCTTTTGACAATTGAGGATGAATGGAAAACGGCGGGCGTGCCTTTGGTAAACTTGAACGAGGAAAGCTGCATTTCCACAAGTGCGGCACCCCAGTTGCCGAAGGCTTTTTGGCACATGCGGCAATGGCAAATGGAAGCATCGCCAAGTTCTCCAGTATATGCGTAGCGCAAGCGTCCGCATTGGCAACCACCCGTTCGTCTTGCAGCAGCCTGCATCTGTTTAACTCCAAATTTACCACGCAGGCCCCAGTTTGAACGCTGGTACTCTGCCTTTGATGAACAATGGCAGCGACGCGAGGATGGGGCAATTGAGACGTTTGGCATCTCAGACCGCAGCACACAAGCTGGGGCAGATTCTGGGACTGTTGGTCATCCCCATCATTGTGCTGTGGTCGATCTATTTTTTCCATGCAAAAGGCGAAATTGACGGGCTGAATCGAGAAATTGAAGGCGTTTCGCGTGCGCTGAACTATAATGCAGCACCGGACAAGCGGGCAGCTTTTCTGAAGGAATTGCTACGGCCGTCAGGCCTTGCTCTCGACAATGAGCTGGAGAGCCACGTTCTCGCGGAAACAGGATTGTTGCTGGTTCCATCGCTGCAACAGAAGTTGCAAATTCTGAATGAACAGCTTGCAAAAAGTGTCCGGCCAGAAAGGGATCAAGACCAGCAGGGACATGCCCTCATCGTGGTGGCGGGGGACGCGCAAAACCACCTGAACCAAATTGATGAGCGGCTCAGAACTGCAAATATGCGAGGCGATGCAGCAATTGATGCTGCATTTTCAGAACTCCAAGGTGCAACAACAAGCCTTGAAAAGTTTGTGCGTGATTACGCTCATGCAGGCGAGGCTTTGATTGGTACTCGTTCCGAAATTGCAGCACTGGTTGAAAAGCATCAAAACTTGATTGACTCGATTGGTACGCGCTTGCAGGGACCAATTTTGAACAATTTGAAGTCAAGATTGGAGTGGCGTCGGGCAGGGGCTTGGCGAGAGTTGATTTTGCTCACGTTGGCCGGGGCAACCAGCGCACTTGCAGGCATTGGACTTGCCATTATGATGATGCGGTCGACGCTGCGGCGGTTGGACGAAGTGGAGCTTTCCCGCGCTGAGGCGGATGATGCAAGGCACGAGGCCGAACAACTGGCCGCACGCTTCTCGGACATCAATTCAGATATTTCCAACCTCAACCAGGAACTTGCTTCCAAGGTCAAGCAACTGAAAGAAGTCCAGGACGCCTTGATCAAGAAGGGAAGACTGGAGCAACTGGGGCAATTGACGGCGACAATTGCCCATGAAATCAGAAATCCGCTGGGGGCTATTCGCACCAGTGCATTTCTATTGGAACGCAAGACAAATGCGCTGGGTGAAGATGTAAGCGGGCATTTGCAACGAATCAACAACGGTGTGGACCGGTGCGATACCATCATCACGCAGCTTCTGGATTTTTCACGCACCAAGGAAGTGAACAGCAGTCTGGCCTTGCTGGATGATTGGTTGGCGAAAGTCGTGCGCGAAGAAGCGCAACGGCTGCCGGAAAATGTCTATATAGAATGCGCATTGGGCCTTGAGGGTATCAAACTGCCGTTCGATGCTGCACGCTTGCAGCGCGCCGTGATCAATCTGCTGAGCAACGCCAGTGAAGCTCTTTCTCAATCTGAAAGTAACGCGAACAAGCGTGCCTGCATCTGGGTGACGACGTTGCGCGATGCTGATTTCGCCATCGTTCGCATTGCTGACAATGGCCCCGGCATTACACTGGAGAACATGCAGAAAATTCGCGAACCGCTGTTTACGACCAAGAGTTTTGGGACGGGCCTCGGCATTCCTGCCGTCGAACAGATTGTCACACAACACAATGGCCGGCTCGAAATTGCTTCACAGCCGGGTCTGGGCGCCACGTTCACACTCTATCTCCCACTTTTGCTTTCACATGTTGAGGCCGCCTGATGACCGAAGCTTTGCGCATTCTTGTGGTTGATGACGATGTGGACAATGCGCTTTCCCTGGGCGAACTTCTGGAAATGGAAGGTCATTCCGTGCGTGTCGTACACACGGGTGAAGAGGCCATTCAGGCGGCCATCAGTGAGAATTTCAACATCTCATTTATGGATGTCGTTCTCCCAGGCATGAACGGCGTTGAAAGCTTCATTGCCATTCGGCGGCTCCGGCCGGAGGCGCGTGTCTATATGATGACAGGCTACAGTGTGGAGCAGTTGTTGACCGAGGCATTGAATGGTGGTGCGCTTGGCGTTCTGGAGAAACCTTTTGATCCAGATGCCATTCTGCGGTTGACGCACGATGTTGGTCCGTCCGGGCTTGTTCTCGCGCCACCATCTCCAAGCCTCGCCTTCAGCAATGTTGGCCTGTTTATACGTGACACGCTCAAACAAAGCGGCTTGCGTTGCCGTCACGTGATAAACAGTGCTTCGTTGCCCCGGCAGCTCGCAGCGGACGAAGTACTGGTGCTGGATGTGCCAGCGCCAATGCTGGAAGGTGTGGAGATTTTGAAGCAGGCGCAAGCCGCTGGTCACCGCGCCCAGACGGTGCTCGTGCCACATTCGCGTTCAGCGCATAGCCAGGCTCCGGCACCCCTTGCCGATGTGGCTGTCACTGGCGTCCTGAACAAACCCTTTGACCCCTTGGACCTTATCAACAAACTTTCGCAACTCGCAGCATGACATGGAGACTAAAATGAGCAAGAAACTGAATATTCTCGTGGTCGACGATGACGCGGCCAATGCCGATTCACTGGCGGAACTTTTTGAACTGGATAACCACCGTGTGATCGTGGCTTATGACGGGCAACAGGCTGTCGAGGCGTTCAGCATGAACAAGGTCGATGTCGGCTTTTTTGATGTGATGATGCCCAACAAGAATGGTGTGGAATCATTCATGGAAATCAAGGCAATGAATCCTGATGCGCGGGTCTATTTCATGACGGGTTTCAGTGCCGACGATCTGCTTGACATGGCGATCAAGGGTGGTGCGATGGGCGTTTTTTCGAAGCCCGTTGATCTGGTGCGGCTGCTCAAGACAGTTGAACGCGAAGCAGCGTGACGAGCAGATTTGCGAGGAGCTTGTGATGGCAGACCGACTGACGGATTCGAAGGTGCTGTTGAGCATTCTCGACAATTTGCCGACCTCAATCTTCGTCAAGGATGAAGATCTCAAATTTGTCTATTCGAATGCCCTGCACTGCCACATGATTGGCAAGTCTGAAGCCGAGTTGCTTGGAAAGTGTGATTTTGATTTCTATCCCGATGCTGATGCCGCCGGCTTTGCGACCCATGACACAGATGTGATTGACCGAGGAGAAGAAAGCATCAGCGAAGAGATGGCGCGGCGCGAAGATGGCATGTGCATGCCAGTCTTGACACGCAAGGCTCGCCTGGCCGGACCCGATGGCAAAGTCTATTTGATTGGTACCAATTCTGATCTGACCGACATCAGAAAGCGCGAAAATCAGTACAAGGCACTGTCAGAAACGGTACCTGTTGCGGTCGCGCAAATTGACGAAAGTCTGGAGATCAGCTTTGCCAACCCGCTATTCAATGCCTATTGTGGTGGGGATGGTTCGGAAATGGACCATTCTCGATTGATTACGAAATTGCAGGAGGTTAATCCGGGGTTTCCCGGGCAACCATGCAAGTTTGAAGCTGTCGTACAAGGTCTCGGCAATCAACCGCGGACGGTGATTGTTGTCAGTTCGGGTTGGCTCGAACTGGGCGATACCATACGATCTGCAACAGTGAGCCTGATTGACATTTCACAAATGTCCGAATTGCAGCGGATAAACGAAGAAGTATCCAGGCTCAATCGGGAACTTGCTGCCAACATGCGCAAGCTTTCTGATGCCCAGGATGAACTGATCAAGAAAGGCCGTATGGAACAACTTGGGCAGCTGACTGCGACGGTTGCCCATGAATTGCGCAATCCGCTGGGTGCCGTGCGAACCTCGGCATTCCTCCTGGAGCGCAAGCTGAAGGGCAAGGGTCTTGGCGTCGAAGCGCAGATTGAACGCATCAATAAAGGAATTGTCCGTTGTGACAACATCATCACGCAACTGCTGGATTTCTCGCGTTCAAAGCAGCTTCACTGCCAGCCTGGTGATCTTGATGAGTGGCTGACGAGCATTGTAGAAGAAGAAGCCAAAAAACTTCCGGCCATTGTAGAAGTCGAATTGCTTCTGGGACTCAGTGGGCAGACCTTCCCGTTTGATCCTGCACGGATGCAACGTGCTGTCATCAACATGATCAGCAATGCCGTGGAAGCCATGGTGGGAACACCGGATCAACCAGCTGCCAAGCCCACGGCCATTCCGAAACTCATGATCTCTACGTTTGTGAAGCAGGGACACGTGAGTGTTCGTGTCGTTGACAATGGCCCTGGAATTCCGCCCGATGTTTTAAAGCGTATCCGAGAGCCGCTGTTTACCACCAAGAGTTTTGGCACCGGTCTTGGGGTGCCCGCCATTGAGCAGATTGCAGTTCAACATGGCGGGCGGCTGGATATCCGCTCCGAAGTTGGAGCCGGTAGTGTGTTCACCATGTGGCTGCCGACGGAAGCCAAGCAGGCAGCGGCTGAGACTAGGGCCGCATAGGGCCCTGACGTCCGACGATTAAACGAAGTGCTGGCCGATGGCTTTCTCAAGGTTTTTGTCGACCGCTTGGATAAAGCCCTCGGTGGTCAGCCACTGTTGTTCTGGCCCCACAAGAACGGCCAGGTCCTTTGTCATCTTGCCGTCTTCGATTGTTGCAACCGTAACCTTTTCGAGGGTTTCAGCAAAGTGCTGGAGTTTCGCGTTGTCATCAAGCTTGGCGCGATGCTTGAGGCCGCCTGACCAGGCATAGATTGATGCTGTGGAATTTGTTGATGTGGCCTTGCCTTGTTGATGCAAGCGATAGTGTCGCGTCACCGTGCCGTGTGCGGCTTCCGCTTCGACCGTTTTGCCATCAGGTGTGATCAACACTGACGTCATCAGGCCCAGTGAGCCATAGCCCTGCGCCACCAGATCAGACTGCACGTCACCGTCATAGTTCTTGCAGGCCCAGATGTAACCACCTGTCCACTTCATGGCAGAGGCCACCATGTCGTCGATCAGACGGTGTTCGTAGGTGATGCCGTGCTTCTCATAGTCGGCCTTGAACTCGGCATCGAAAATGGCCTGGAAAATATCCTTGAAGCGACCGTCATAGGCTTTGAGAATGGTGTTCTTGGACGAAAAGTAAACGGGCAATTTGCGCTGCAGGCCGTAGGTCAGAGAGGCTCTGGCAAATTCCTTGATCGAGTCATCAAGATTGTACATGGCCATGGCCACGCCGGCGTTGGGAGCCTTGAACACTTCCTTTTCGATGACCTTGCCATCGTCCCCCACAAATTTCATGGTGAGTGTGCCCTTGCCAGGGAAAGTGAAGTCCGTGGCGCGGTATTGGTCGCCGAAGGCGTGGCGGCCGATGATGATCGGCTTGGTCCAGCCGGGCACCAGGCGCGGCACGTTCTGGCAGATAATGGGCTCGCGAAAAATCACGCCACCGAGAATATTGCGGATGGTGCCGTTGGGCGATTTCCACATTTGTTTAAGGTTGAATTCCTTCACTCGGGCTTCGTCTGGCGTGATCGTGGCGCATTTTACGCCAACGCCATGCTTCTTGATGGCATTGGCTGAATCGATGGTGACCTGATCCGCTGTGGCGTCGCGGTTTTCGACCGAGAGATCATAGTAGTGCAGATCAATGTCAAGATAGGGCAGGATCAGTTCTTTCTTAATCAGATCCCAGATGATGCGGGTCATTTCATCACCGTCGAGTTCAACAACGGGATTTGCTACTTTGATCTTGTCCATGAATGCCTCTGTCAGAACTGCGTGGTGGCGGGCTTCTAGCAGGGGAGGTGCCAAGCTGCAATTGCATAGCTACCGGTTTTGACTTCGCAGCGTGGACGTGGCACCCGTCAGTCATGGCGATGCCTTTTTCCCCTACGTCCAATGCACTGAAATCCCCCCGTTTCGTCAAACATCTGTTGGCGTTGATGGCGCATGGATATGCGGCACAGATCATGGTCGTGGCGGTGGGCTGGCAGGTTTACAGCATAACCAATAGTGCATGGGACCTCGGTCTCATTGGTCTCTCACAGTTTCTTCCGGCATTGGCTTTGGTGTTGGTGACGGGACTGGTGGCTGACCGTTTCAATCGGCGGCTGATCCTTGGCCTTTGTCTGGCCCTTGAGCTTGTCGCAGCCTCGGGCTTTGTCTGGTTCACGGTCAGCGGGCAAACCGACGTGCGCTATGTGTTTGCCATTCTGGCGCTGTTGGGTCTGGCGCGCGCGTTTTTCAATCCGGCGTCCGATGCGCTATCGCCCAACCTTTTGCCGCGTGAAGCCATTCCGCATGGCATCTCGCTCAATTCCATGAATTGGCAAATCACCACAATCACAGGGCCAGTTTTTGGTGGGCTTCTCTATGGGCTGGGCGGGCACATTGCTTATACCGTGGCGGCAGGACTTTTGCTGTTGGCGATCACATGCGTGGTGTTGATCGGGCGTGTGGAACAAAACAACCATGTTGAGGAAACCACGATAGGGAGTTTACTGGCAGGGTTTCGCTTCATAAAGTCGGAACCGATTGTGCTGGGAGCGATCTCGCTGGACCTTTTTGCCGTGCTCTTGGGCGGGGCCGTTGCGCTGATGCCAATCTATGCCAAGGATATTCTGCATGCGGATGAGTTGGGGCTGGGGCTGTTGCGCTCCGCACCAGGTGTGGGCGCTGTGGTGATGGCGATATGGCTGTCCAAATTCGGTATTAAGAATCATGCAGGCAAACTGCTGTTCCTTTGTGTTGCCGGTTTTGGTGCGTTCACAATTCTGTTCGGCATTTCGACATGGCTTCCACTGTCATTGTTCGCCCTGGTCATAATGGGAGCCTTCGACATGGTGAGCGTGTACGTCCGCGAAACCCTCATGCAGCTGTGGACGCCTGATGGGGTGCGGGGACGCGTCAACGCCGTCAACCGCGTGTTCATTGGTGCTTCAAATGAGCTGGGGGAATTCAGGGCTGGAAGTGTTGCGGCATTGCTGACGGCAAAAACCGCGGTTGTGATGGGCGGTGTGGGGACGATTGTCGTGGCAGGGTTGTGGAGCTGGATGTTTCCGGCGCTGCGGGATGCACGAAGGTTGGAGGGAAGGCAGGACTAGTCAATTCTGAACGTGAGTTCGGCGCTTGCCGCAAATGCCTCTATGGCATCCATGTGCTGTTCAAAATCTGCCAGTATCTTCGATCGGTTAAGATTGCTGTACGTGTAGCAAATGAGTTTGCCAGTGTGTGAGGCCGATTGAATGTCTTTGAAGTCTTAGTCGCAGGTGATGACAATTTCAGCGTTAGCGATTGCCGTATTCCAAATGAGTGCGTCGGTCTTCCCCATTTCTTTAAGGCGACGCACATGACGAGCCTCATGTCCGTGTTCACGGAACAGATTTGCCAGGCGCCAGGGCAACATCGCATCAATCAAAACCTTCACTGTCACTCTGCTGCAATCTTTGGCAACTTTTCTCGCGCTACAACATCTGCTGCGAATGCCAGCGCAGCCGAAATATCTTCATCTTCCAGTTCGTCGAACTCTTCCAGCAGACTTGCGCGGGTTTCCCCCCCAGCCAGATAACCAAGGATGTCTGACACACGAATGCGCATGCCACGAATAATGGGTTTGCCCCCCAAAATATCAGGATCACAGGTAATGCGTGGATGAGATTCAGACATCGTATCAGCATAACATAGTCTGGCATAAAACAAAACCATCAGGTATCTCGCTACCCATGGCTGGCACAGACTCCTCTCGCAAAATCGATTTCGGCCCTTCTCCTGTTGTGGTTCTGGTGAATCCGCAGTTGGGTGAAAACATCGGAATGGCGGCGCGGGCCATGGCGAATTTTGGGTTGTTTGATTTGCGGCTGGTGGACCCGCGTGAGGGGTGGGACCGGGAGCGGGCTGCCAATGCCGCTGCGGGGGCTATTGAGACTGTTGAGACGCTATCTATTTTCAATAATTTGCCTCACGCACTTCAAGATCTGCATTATGTTTATGCGACGACCGCGCGGCCGCGCGATATGACGACCCATGTGATCACGCCGGAGCAGGCGGGAGTGGACATGCGGGCGCGGATTGCGCGGGGCGAGAAGGTGGCGTTGTTGTTCGGGCGTGAGCGCTGGGGCCTCACCAATGATGAGATTTCAATGGCTGATGTGATCGTGTCCGCACCTGTGAACCCTGCCTACGCGTCGCTCAACATTGCGCAGGCCGTGTTACTGATGGGCTATGAATGGTTCCGGCACGAAGCCACCAGTCTGGGGCAGGCCACGCCGGAACTTGAGGCGTTGAACGGTCCGGGCTTGCAGATGACGGATACGCGGGCGGCCACCAAGGAGGAACTCTACGGCTTTTATGATCACCTCGAAACTGAGCTGGATCGATCCGGCTTCTTCAAAACCAACAAACTCAAACCCAGCATGATGCGCAATCTGCGCAACCTGTTTGCCCGTGCCACCTTGTCAGAACAAGAAGTGCGAACATTGCGCGGCATGGTATCGTCACTGACGCGCAAGCACTTGCGTGGGCGCGAGGAAAAGTCCGATGGCTGAGACACCGCGCATTCTGCTGTTTGATTCCGGCATGGGTGGCCTGACAGTGGCGCGGGCAGTGGCAAAGCAATTGCCCCATGCGCATCTGGTTTATTCTGCTGACAATGCAGCATTCCCCTATGGCGCATGGGAAGAGCAGGACCTTGTTGCGCGAATTGTAATGGTGATGGGCAAGCTCATTGATGCGGTAAAGCCTGATGTCGTCGTCATGGCCTGCAACACGGCGTCCACGATTGCGCTCGCAGAGTTGCGCGCAATTTATAAAGTGCCATTCGTCGGCACAGTGCCTGCCATCAAGCCCGCTGCGGCCCAAACCAAGACTGGTGTAATAGGCGTGTTGGCCACGCCTGGTACAGTCAGCCGCGAGTATACACACGCCCTCATTCACACCTTTGCCTACCACTGCACGGTGCTTCTGCATGGTGCTCCGCGTCTTGCGGAAATCGCCGAGCAGAAACTGCGCGGGCATCCGGTTGATCTGGAAGAGTTGCGCCAGGAAGTGGCCCCCGTGTTTCGCAAGCGTGACGGCAAGTCGACTGATGTGGTGGTGCTGGGCTGTACGCATTATCCATTGTTGACGGAAGACATTGCAAAGGTGGCACCATGGCCCGTGATCTACATTGATCCAGCGCCCGCGATTGCGCGGCGCACGGCGGATATTGTGGAAGAGACGCGTCTCAATGGCCTTGATGCTCTGGTTCCCATGCACGGCACCGTGATCCTGACCTCGGTACAGGGCAGCGCATCGGAAACACTTGCAGCCTATGGCACCATGGGGTTTCCACGTCACATGGTTTTGGATTTGCCGGCTTAACGAAGGCCCCCCTCCCCCCTTTCGGGGTACTCCCGCAACAAGTTGGTGGAGATGACTGCGTCGAGTCCTTCCCCAACTTGTTGGGGAAGTGCCCGAAGGGCGATGGGGCTTTTCCTATCTATACATCCCCATCGTCAGTCCACGGACCAAGTGTTTCTGCACCAGCATCACGAAAACAAACGCGGGTAGAAGTGCCGTCACTGTCAGTGACGAAATCAGGGCCCACATATTCATGACGAGTATTCCTGCCTGCACTGGCATGGTCCTCAGGTTCTGTGTCAGGAACAGCGACAGCATGAATTCCGTCCACGAAAAGATGAAGACCAATATCGCCGTGGCAGCCACGCCGCCTTTCACCATGGGCAACACCACTTTCACAAAACATTCCCAGCGTGTTGCGCCATCAAGCTTGGCGGCTTCGGAGATTTCCGGGGGGACATCGTCGAAGAAGGATTTCATCAGCAATATGGCGAAGGGCAAGTTCATGCCTGAGTGGGCCAGCGCCACACCGAGGCGGGTGTCGAGCAGGCCCACGGAATGATAGATCATCACCAGCGGAAAGAGAATGGCGATGGGGGGCATGAAACGTTGCAGCAGCACCAGGCTGAGCCATCGCGATTTCAGCTTGAAGGTGAATGATGACAGCGCATAGGCCATGGGCAAGGTGGCGGCCAGGACGATGGCGGTTGATAGCAGCGCGATGATGATGGAATTAAGCAAGCTCTGGCGGGAGTCAAAGATGGTGCCGTTTTCGCCCAGCATGGTGAGAGCGAAGTTATCGAGAGTGGGCGCGTAGTCGAACGTCAACACCCGCTGTAAGTCAAGCAAGGCGTCTGCCGGCGTGAAGGCGGACAGGCCCCACCAGATGATGGGCATAACATAGATTGCCACAACAACAATTGCAGTCGCGTCGCGCAAGATCGATGTACGAAAAACCTTCATTGCACTTGGATCTAGCTGTTTTACGTGAGACGGCAAAGAGCGCCAGTTTGCGGTCTCTTCGTTTAAGTTTCAAACTGGTGAACTCTTGACAGCCTCTCATTCCTGCCTTGCCAAGAAAACCTTCATCCAGTCCTTCCATCGATTGCCCGTCTTTATCTGCCAGAGGCCCTCAATGGAATTATGCGTTAAAGTTGTGCTGGCGAAACGTTGTGAGTCGCCAACAATCTTCCATTCACCCTTCTGCAGTGAGGCGCGGAAATCGGATATTTCTCCGTCGCTATCATAGCTACGGGCTTGTATCTGCCCTTTGCCATCACCCGAATAGATTTCAACTGATCTGACCGGTTTGCCATTCATTTCGCCGGTGACTTCGTGAATCAAGATATTTTCACCAGGTAGCCACCGATAAGTATCTTCCGCTTGAAATATTTTTCCTTTCTGTTCAGGCGGGTAGAGCATGGTGATTGTAGTGGACCACCTGCCAACGAATGACGACAATGCAGCTAACTTTCCCATAGACGTGTCTTTCTCTGTTTTCATTGGCGAATACTCGTAATCCTGAAGTTGTACGGTTCGTTCCCTCGGCATTTGGGGCTGGCAAATGAAAATGATAAACCGCCGCGCTTTTCATGGGTTTGACAAGCCACCGCACTTCGACTAGTGAACTGGCAGCGCGGAGCCCCAAAGGCTCCGTGTTTGCTTGCCTGTGGTCGCTTCTGCGGCCTGTCGGCTGGGAAACCAGTGTCGAGGAAGGTGGGCTCCAATGCAATGGCATGAAGGAGAGCCGTAAATGACAAAGCGTGCAGACGCCAAGTATAAAATCGACCGCCGCATGGGCGAAAACATTTGGGGCCGTCCAAAGTCCCCGGTGAACAAGCGGGAATATGGTCCGGGCCAACATGGCCAGCGCCGCAAGGGCAAGATGTCCAACTTCGGCACGCAGCTGCGTGCCAAACAAAAGCTCAAGGGCTATTACGGCAATATCTCCGAGCGCCAATTCCGTGCACTTTACGCTGAAGCCGTGCGACTGACAGGAGACTCGTCGGAAAACCTGATCGGGCTGCTCGAAAGGCGTCTTGCAACGGTGGTGTACCGGTCCAAATTGGCAGCGACAGTGTTTGCTGCCCGCCAGTTCGTGTCGCATGGCCATGTCAAGGTCAACGGGCAGCGTGTGACCATTCCTTCCATCCGCCTGAAAGTCGGTGATGTGGTTGAACTCACGGACCGCGCCAAGGAATTGGTGTCGGTGCAGGAAGCTCAGGCTTCGGCAGAACGTGACACACCAGACTACTTGGAAATCGGCGGCGGTGTTGTGAAGTTCTTGCGCATTCCAGCTTTGGGCGAAGTTCCCTACCCCGTGCAGATGGAACCAAACCTGGTGGTGGAATTCTATTCGCGTTAAATGGTTCACAGAGATTTCGAAAAAAGGCGGGACTGGTTCCCGCCTTTTTCATGCTTTGAAGCGCTCGTCTGTTTCGATCTGAAGGGCCGTGGCGAGGGCATTGGTGCGGGAAGCCATGGCAACGATGGCCAAAAACTCCGCATACTGAGCATCTGTCATGCCCTTGGACCGTGCTGCAGCGGTGTGTGAATGCACACAATAGGAGCAATTGTTGGTGATCGACACCGCCATGTAGATGAACTCTTTCACCAGAGGATCCAATGCACCGGGTGCCATGACGCCTTGCAGTCGTTCCCACGTGTCTTTGAGTTCTGCGGGGTCATGGGCCAACGCCCGCCAGAAATTATTGATGTAGTCTGTTTTGCGCTTGGCTCGAATGTCATCGAATACAGCGAGGGCCTCGGCCCCCGCCAACGCGTCTGACACTAGCGGTACGGTTGCCACCGCTATACCAACGCGATGATACGGGCAGGGCCGCCCGTTCCACCGCCATGTTTTGGAGCACCCACAAAAACTGTGGCCCCTTTCGCTGGCACAGAATCGAGGTTCGCAAGATTTTCAATGCCATAGCGGCCACCCGGCAGCCATGAGTAATGCACGGCAAAGTCTTTGGAATTACCGGGGTCAATCGAAAGTGTGTCAACGCCAATGGCGGCCACACCCATGTCGGACAGCATGTCGGTTGCTTCTTTTGCAAAACCCGGAAAGGCAAAGTTTCCGTCGGGCGTATTGCGGAAAGACGGGTCACCCATCTTTGCGCCCCAGCCCGAATTCATGGCCACGCAAGCCCCTTTTGGGATAGGACCGTTGGCTGAAACCCAGGCCTCCACGTCTGCTTTCATGACAGTGGCATTGGCGTCTTCCCTGGCCTTGTTCTTGATGTCGATCACACATAGCGGGCATACCAATGTTTCGACGGCCAAGTCAGCAACGGATGTTCCTGCTTCCGTGAAGTGCAACGGTGCATCAATGTGGGTGCCGCTGTGTTCTTCGAATGTGACTTTGTAAATCGTGTAGCCATCCTTCTTGAAGTCAACGATCTTTTCTTTGGATATGCCGGGCTTGCCGCCGAAGGTGGGGAATTTTTCGTCAAGCGTGTAGGTGAGATCAACTGCTTTGCCGCTGGTCTGCGCAAGTGTCACGCGTGATGACACCGATGCAGCAGCAATCGCACCTGCACCCGCAACCGCCGCTTTGGCAAAGAAACTTCGGCGAGAATGCACGTCGGCTTTGATGTTTTCAATGAGGCAGGCGTTACACATGGCGTTTCTCCGTGTTAGATGCGGTAACAGGATTGAATAGAATGCGGTGTTTGAAAAGACGTTATCTTGTTACGTTGGTTCAAAGGCGAAATGCGTCTGCGATCTTGGCGTCCACAACTGCAACACAGCCAGCAATTTCGGAACTGATTGGCAATTCGCGATAGCTTCCCAATGCACCCTCTGCCTTCAATTGCCCGGCGTTGCCATCAACCACCCAGATGAAGCCGAATGCAGTTTTGCGTATGGGTTTGGCATGGGCCTTGGTGATGGCTGCAAAAGCAGCATCGTCCGCGGTGCCGGGTTCAAAGACCACCAGCATGATGCCTTCAGCTGTATCCGGCAAGGCTGCATCACGCATGATGGCAAACATCACGATCAACCATATCGTGATGACGCTGGCAAAGACCGTCAGTGCAAAGCGGTGGCCGGGCCAGCGCATCCATCACACCGCTGCAAAACTTGCAGCTGGCCTTTCCTTGATTGGCAAGTTCACCAGGCAGGCAAAAACACCCAAGGCGACGCCCATCCACCACACAGGATCATAGGAACCGTAGACATCATAGAGTTTGCCACCCAGCCATACGCCGAGGAAGGATCCGACCTGGTGTGACAAGAAGACGAAACCATAGAGCGTTGCCATATAGCGGGTGCCGAACATGACCACGACCAAGCCCATGGTGAACGGAATGGTTGAGAGCCAGAGAAAGCCGAGGACGGCAGTAAAGACCAGCGTGCTCGTCTGTGTGATCGGCAGCGAGATGAACGTGGCAATGGCAATGGCACGCAACAGATAGATGGCGCTGAGCGGAATGCGTTTTCGCTCGCGCCCGCCAATGATGCCAGCCGAATAGGATCCAACCACGTTGAACAACCCGATCAAGCTCATGGCAATGCCGGCAAATTCCTTTGACAGGCCATGCTCTGCCAAATAGGGCGGCAAGTGCACGGTCACGAAAGCGAGTTGAAAGCCGCAGACAAAAAAACCTGCCACCAGCAACAGATAAGAACCGTGTCCGAATGCCTTGGCAATGGCCTCGGTCATGGAAAGCTGCGTTTCGCCAGTGCGGGCCTTGCTGGTGCTAGTGTTCTGCACCATCAAGGGCAGGGCGAAAGGAATGATCAGCAATGAAGAGGCTGCCAGAGCGAGCAAGGCAGGTTGCCACCCGTAAGCCGCGATCATGGCGCCCACCAGTGGCGAGAAGATGAATTGTCCTAATGATCCCGAAGCAGTAGCAAGTCCAAAAGCCCATGAGCGTTTTTCAGCGGGCACGATTCGGCCAAGTGCTGCCATGACAATGCTGAATGATGAGAGGGCTACGCCGATGCCCACGATGACACCAGCCGTGAGATGAAACATTACTGGCAGACTGGAAAAATTCATGCCGACAATGCCGAGCGCGTAAAGCACGGCACCTGCAATCAGCACCCGCGCTGAGCCGTAGCGATCCGCCAGCATGCCGGCAATCGGCGTGGCGATGCCCCATGCCAAATTCTGAATGGCAATGGCCAGTGAATAGGTTTCGCGCGGCCAGCCATAGGCTTCCGAAATCGGCAAGGTGAACAGGCCGAAGGTGGAACGAATACCAAAATTGATAATGGCAACAATGCAGCCTGCCACGAGCACCACCATCGGGATGTAGTACCAGGGAATAGCGCGCGTTGCTGAACTCATGTGCGGACCTCGTCGTCTTTGTAGCGGGGTGAGCGAACCTGTGATATGGCAACACCTGCCAGAATGACCAATGCGCCCAGCAGAATTTGCGGCGTTACAGCCTCATCCAACATCAGCCAACCGGCACATACCGCGACGACAGGCATCACATAAAGGCTGGCGCCCAATATGCTGGGTTTCAGCCGCGCAGCACTGTAGTTCCAGCCTATGGCGCTCAAAGCGCCGACAGTTGTCAACATTGCAAAACCGAATTTGGCATCTGATGGAAGTGCCATGATCTTGGCGGGCATGTCCATGCGCAGGAACGGAAGCATGGGCAGGGCCATGAGGATATTGGTGAGGCCGGCGATCTTGATGGGTCCGTGCTTTTGTGACAGCGGTCTTGACAGCACAACGAAAACCGCCCAGCCCAGACTGGCCAGAAATATCAGGCCGCAGCCCAGCAGAAGATCGCTTTTCGCAGAAGCAACAATGCCAAGATCGTCGCCCCAGACCAGCAGAACTGAGCCTGCAAAAGAAACAACCAAGCCGACCACGGTCATGGACGTGATGCGTTCAGCGCCAATCGCCCAGGCCAGCAGGCCGATGAGGATGGGTTGCGAGGCCATGATCAGGGTACCGATGCCCGCAGGCGCATAGGCAAAACCGAAGACTGAAAACAGAAAGTAGAGAAAAAAACCAAAGAAGGTAACAAGCAACAGGCGCGGAATATCCTCACGCGGAAACTTGAACCCGGTGGTGACCGCCAGCAATGCGATGTAAATCAAACCGCCCGCGACAAGTCGCATGACCAGCGCATCAAATGGACCCAGTGCCAGCGACAGCGTGCGCGCGAACACAGGTGTGACACCCCAGATGAACACCGTTATCATGAGCGCAGTCAGCGCTTTGGTTTGCGTGGAAAACATGTGGCGGTGGTGCCTGTTTTGCAGGCAGGCGTCAATCGGGGGAATGCGCTTGTCTGGCATGTTTGCGGCGGATGAACCAGGACGTTCCCTCTCCGTCATTCGCTTCGCGACTGCCACCTCTCCCGCAAGCGGGTGAGGATATTTTTTTCCTCGCCCGCTTGCGGGAGAGGTGGCAACGCGGAACGCGTTGACGGAGAGGGACTTCTATCCCAGCATGGCAATAACGCGCTGCACTGCGGGTCTCGCATTCATGGCTGCGCGATGGGAGGTGATCTTCGGGAACTTTGAAAGGTCAACGCCATCGCCTTCAAACCAGTTTTCGATGGTGTAGAGATAGCCATCTGCCACTGTGTATTGTTTACCCATCATCCAAGGCGTTCCCAAATATTCCGTTTCGATCAGGTGAGCACAATCCGTCATGGTCTGTGGCACCTTGATCTTGAGATTTTCAATCACAGCCGGATCATCAGACCACCTGGCACCCCGCATCTTGTGGGCGTGGTTCACATGCACTGTCGACGAAAAATAGGCGTTGAACGCATTCATCCTTGCCAGACCAAACGCATCTGTCGGTGCCAAACTGGCTTTGGGAAAACTCTGCGCCACGAATTGCAGCAGCGCAACGTTCTCTGTCAGCACACCATGATCTGTCACAAGTGCCGGCACACGGGCTTTTGGATTGAT
>JANNNG010000154.1:0-37805 GCA_031398425.1 Hyphomicrobiales bacterium
CGTTTCCACTCTTGATACTTGTCCGATTGCCAGTGCTGAAATTTGCAGCCGCCGCAGCGATCGTAATGTTTGCAGAAGGCATCGATGCGCTCTGGTGATGCTTTAATGACACGGATGAGCTTGCCCATGGACAAGTCAATCTCTTCACCCGCCAGCACTTTTGGCACATGCAGCGTCACATCGCCCGCCCGCACCAGACCATCACCTTTGAGGCTAAGGCTCTCGACTTTGTAAAGCATCAGCGCAAACTCGGATAAATCATCACCAAGGCCCTGCCCTGTTCAAGCGTAATGGCCACATCGCCCGTCGACTCGTTGGATAAGGTCAAAGTCGAACCCATGGCCAAATCGCGCTTGTTCAAGGGCCAGCGTACACCGATGATCGACAACGCCTTAAGTGCTGCAAACCCGATGATGCTGATACGCGTACCCTTTGGAATTTGCCACAGGGTCAAACTCTGGCGCAACGGCCAGGCCTCTTCCGTGCCGCTAGTGGCGAACGCTTTCACGCCTCGCTCGGCCAGACTGATGAGTTGCGTCACATGCGCCAAGGCATGATCAAACTGTCCACCGAAGGCACCGACAAGAATGATTTCTGCCGCACCCTTGGCAAGTGCTTCAGCAACGGCAATCTCGCCATCGGTTGCATTCTTCGCGGCTGGAAAAACCTGGCGTGGCACATCCGCATAGGCCGCCTGCAAGGCCACATCAGCCGAGTCGAAATCACCAACCCACAGTTCCGGCTGCAATCCCAACACGGCGGCATGCCGCATGCCGCTGTCGGCCGCAATGACGCGCGCACCTTGCAGTTGGGCTTTCAAGCGGGTTGTCAGCGTCACGTCGCCACCCAGCAAAACAACAAATTTTGACATGCCAGCCCTGTAGCACAGCCGGTTGCACTGGCGACAGGGTTGTTCTATCAAGAACACGCTCTCAACGGGGAGCTCTGCTGCAATGCAGGGCTGAGATGGCCAGATGGCCAGACCCGCTGAACCTGATCTGGATCATGCCAGCGGAGGGATTGAAAGCGGGAACAAACGGTCTCCCACTCCATTCACTGTGTTGGCGCAATGGAGAACAATATGAAAAAACTTCTTTTATCCCTTGCGCTGTTCACCTCGCTTGTGGCCGACGCACAAGCCATGGACACGCTCACCATCTACACTTACGAAAGCTTCATCTCCGAATGGGGCCCTGGTGCAAAAATCAAGACAGCCTTTGAGAAGGACTGTGTTTGCACAGTGGAATGGGTCGGCATTGCCGACGGCGTTGCCATGCTGAACCGCCTGAAACTTGAGGGCGCCTCCACCAAGGCCGACGTGGTGCTGGGCCTTGATACCAATTTGACTGCGGAAGCCAAAACCACAGGGCTTTTTGGCCAGCACGGCATAGACGCCAGCAAGACCAAAGTGCCTGGCGGCTGGACCGATGACACCTTCCTGCCCTATGACTACGGCCACTTCGCCATCGTCTTCGACACTCAGAAAATCAAGACGCCGCCAAACTCGCTCGACGAACTGGTGAATGGCGACCCGAAGCAGAAAATCATCCTGCAAGACCCGCGCGCGTCTACGCCAGGCCTGGGCTTCCTGCTCTGGATGAAGTCCGTGTACGGAGATAAAGCAGGCGAGGCCTGGGTCAAACTGAAACCGCGCATCTTGACAACAGCACCCGGCTGGTCCGAAGCCTATGGCTTGTTCACCAAGGGCGAAGCGCCCATGGTATTCTCTTATGTCACCTCGCCCGCCTATCACATGACAGTCGAGAACACATCGCGTTATCAGGCGGCAGCCTTTTCCGAAGGCCATTATCTGCAAATCGAAGTCGCAGGCCTGATCGAGGCATCACCCGCAAAAGCATTGGCGCAGAAATTCCTGGCCTTCATGTTGACACCCGGCTTCCAGAATGAAATTCCCGTGACAAACTGGATGCTGCCAGCCGGAGAGATGACAAACCCCTTGCCGGAGTCTTTCAGCAAAATCTTGAAGCCTGAAAAAACCCTGCTGTTTACACCGGAAGAAGTGAACGCTAATCGCAGAGCATGGATTGACGAGTGGCTTGCGGCGGTAGGTCAGTGAAAGTCCCTCTCCGTCAGCCGCTTCGCGGCTGCCACTTCTCCCGCAAGTGGGCGAGAAAAAGCATCACCTCGCCCGCTTGCGGGAGAGGTGGCATCGAGAAGCGATGACGGAGAGGGAATTCCTTGCGCCATCTCACCTCACCCATTCTCATCCTCGCCGCACTCGCAGTCGGCATCATTCCGCTGATCACATTTTCGGTCGCAGAAGGCGGCACACCCTGGCCCGACGCCTACGCACTTCGCATTACCGCTTTCACCCTGTGGCAAGCAGCATTCTCCACGGCCCTGTCGGTGCTGCCCGCCAACGCCGTTGCGCGCGCTCTGGCACGGCAGCAATTCTGGGGACGCGATATGGTGCTCGCATTCTTTGCAGTACCGCTCTCACTTCCTGTCATCGTCGCGGTGTTTGGCATTGCCGCACTTTACGGCAACAGTGGCATGTTTGCGGGTGTGCTCAATCTTTATGGCATTCAGGGCATCATTCTCGCACACGTGTTTTTCAATCTGCCTTTGGCCGTGCGTCTGTTGCTGGAAGCAATCGACAGCAGCGCGCCGGAGAATCACCGCCTTGCCAGCCAGCTTGGCTTTTCAGGTGCCGACGTTTGGCGTCATGTCGATTGGCCCGCAATGAAACCAGCCCTGCCCCGTGTGGCATCTCTGGTTTTTCTGCTCTGTGCCTCAAGTTTCGTCATTGTACTGACGTTTGGCGGACCCTCGGCCACCACACTTGAAGTTGCCATTTACCAGTCGCTGCGCATGGACTTTGATGTATCGCGTGCGCTCACGCTGTCGCTGATTCAATTGGGCATCAGCCTCGTCATGGTGTGGGTCGCAGGCAAGACGCTGATGCTGCCAGCACAATTACAAACCCTCCGCTCCGGCACTTTGCGCCGAGACGGAAGAAGTTTCTCCGCCCGCATGATCGACGCAGCGTTGATCATGACTGCAAGTCTGCTGGTCATGCCGCCGTTGTTCGCCGTGCTGTACGAAGGAGTTGCAAGCGTCAGCGTCGACGAAGCACTGCTCCGCGCCACCTTGACGAGTGCTGCCATCGCATGTCTTTCGGCAGCTTTGGCTTTGGGCCTCGCGTGGGGTTTGTCCGTGGCGCAGGTGCGGCAACCCCGCTGGCGCGGATCTCTGTCCGCCATCGGTCTGGGTGGCTATCTGGTTCCACCGGCTGTGTTGGCAACCGGATGGTTTCTCGCCTTTCGCAACATCTATGGTGGTCCCGTGTTGAGCATCGTCTTGATCGCCAGCATGAACGCATTGATGGCCTTGCCGTTTTTGATAGCACTGCTCCCAGCTGCCGTGCAGCAAAGCTTCATCCAACATGACAGGCTGTGCGCGGCGTTGAGTGTCTCCGGCTTCAATCGCTTGCGTCTCATTGACATTCCATCAACGCGTTCAGCCCTCGCACAATGCGGGCTGATGGCTTTTGTATTGTCTTTGGGAGATTTGACAGCGACGACGCTGCTTGGCTCGCAGGGCCTCTTGACATTGCCAAGCCTGGTTCAGCAGCAAATGGGTCATTATCAGTCCAGCGCCGCAGGGGGCACCGCATTCGTGTTGGCCATGCTCTGCCTCGGGCTCACGTTTGCTGCACAACGGGCATCACGATGGACATGATCAAAATATCCAACGCAACCTACGAGTGGCAAGGCTTCCGTCTCGCCATGGATTTTGCCCTGTCTGAAAACACCATTACCGCCGTGCTGGGACCAAGCGGTGCAGGCAAGTCCACACTGCTCAACATCATCGCCGGATTTGAAACTCTTGCTCAGGGAACGATTATGTTGATTGGCGAGGATCATACAACAACCGAACCATCAGCAAGACCCGTCAGTCTAGTCTTTCAAGACAACAACAGCTTTGCCCACATGACAGCCCGCAACAATGTCGCACTGGGCATTTCACCCGCACTGCACCTCAACGCCGACCATTGGAGGATGATCGATGCCGCGTTGAACAAGGTCGGTATCACCCACCTTGCAAACCGCAAACCCGGTGACATGTCCGGTGGTGAGCGCCAGCGCATCGCCCTTGCCCGCGTGCTTGTGCGAAAGAAACCAATCCTGTTGCTGGATGAAGCTTTCGCGGCCTTGGGCCCATCGCTCCGCATGGAAATGCTGGCACTTGTAAAGTCACTGCAAACCGAACAACGTCTCACCGTATTGATGGTCACACACCAGACTGAAGACGCAAAGGCCATCGCGGACCAGGTGCTATTTGTAGATAACGGTCACGTTCATCCGCTGCAGGCGGTCAAGAAATTTTTGACTTCAAAGGACGAGGCAATCAAAAATTTTCTGAGCTGAAATCACCAGCCTGATCCGCCGCCACCGCCACCGCCGCCACCGGAGAATCCTCCGCCGCCAGACCCTGATGATGTGCCAGGTGCCACATCCGATGACGAGATCGACGATGTGAGCGAGCTTCCGAGATCCCGACCAAAGTTGCGCGAGCTGAACCCGCCCGAACCATAGTACCATCCACCTATGGCACCAGTCGTTGTTGCTGCCGCAGCCGCTGCCGCAAGCACGGCAGCAAATTTGGAGTTCCATTCATTTTCGCAATCCAGTGCCATGGCATAAGGCAGGTATCGTTCGAATAACGCGGGCGTTTTTTCCGGCGGATTAAGCGCGTTCAATCGTTTCTCCTCCGCCGTCGTCATATACATGCGAAACCCTTCGATCTGGTCGAGCACGCCACGGCCCTTTGTCGTTGGCGCCTTCAAAAGCCAGTAGAACAGCAAATTGCACGCCGCCAGAAAGACGGCGGCGACAGTGAATATCTTTATCGCCGGCGATCCGACGCCAGCCATCAAGACAGTTGTCGGAATTAAGATGCCCGCTCCGACAAAGGGCACGAGAAAAATCAATCCCATCAATGATCGAACTTTCGACCACGCCCCACCGGAACCAAATACGCCCTTTACCACGGCAAAGCCAACGACCAGAATGACACCCCACCATACCGAGCTGAACAATCCTGCAAACAGCGCCAGCGCGCCGTCTTCCCCGGGTAAAAGAAAACCCGATGCCAGCATTCCCACGGCACTGAACAAGGCGCCCCACAAAAACCACTTGAAGTTCTTGAGATACATGACACCATCGTACTCATCATCGAGTGCAGCTTCGAGGGCGCCACGCATATGTCCGATGGTCGAGTGATTTGATTGTTGCAGCGGCAAGGCGCTGCCCGGACTTGCATTGTAGAGTGCAGTCTCGGCCCGCGTCAGGGCAGGACCGACGTTCTCTTTCTTCGTCAGCGTATAGTCGTCATCATCATTGCGGATGGTCATTCGGCCTTTGACCGCAAGCCCCACAACAGCTGCTGCAAAGGCCTTGTCGTCATACCCATCCTTGTAGACATAGCGCACTCCCGCAGGGCCCATTCCATCGGGCGGGTGAAACAGTGGAACAATGGTGCCCGAAGCAGGATCACGCCCTACGCGAATCCACGCAAACAAATAAAACAGCGGCACCAGCAACAACGTCAGCGCCAACCCGAAATATCCGAGATTGTCTGAAAGCCAATCGCGCTGTTTCTGCGCTTCGGTCGGTGGCGTCACGAAGCCTTTGCGAAATGCGACCGCCACCGTGAACCCTTCCTCCGCTTCAAGCCGTCGCGTGGTCTCGGCGGCAAAACGATCGGCATTGGACGAAGTTACTCTCGCATCTTTGCCAGCCACACCCTGAAAGCCCGTGTAAACCGAACTCTGAATGACCGCGGCACCGTCAGGCAACCGAATGACGGTCGAAGCTCGTTCGATCGGAAACGTCCAGCCATTCCCGGTCACGTTCCAGTACAGCTCATCAAATTTTTCAAGAAAACCGATCTGCCGCGTCGTGCGATACCTGATCTCGTATTTCGTCTCTTCTCCGCCAGACAGAAAAACGTCCGCCTTGCCGATCTTGATGCGCTTGCCGTTCGAAATGTTTTCAACAATGAAACTCTCGTCAAGCCCGTCCCGCATCACACTCAAAACCTCAAGGCCCACCCGCACGCGAACACCGTTTCGGTCTTTGTAATCAGTCGGAAAATCGCGCAAAATGCCGTGCTTGATCTGTTTGAGTTCCACCCGCACGGAAATGGTTTCCTTGACATCAAGAGAACCATCTTCATTTACTGTTACATCACTGACGAAGTTGCGTATGACCTCCTCGGCCACTCCAGGCACAACGGCCCACAGCAATACCAGCAATGCTACAGCGAGGCGGCGCATGATCATTCAACGCGTCTTGAAATCAACCCTCGGCACTTCGCGTTGCGCCGCATCGCCGATTTCGAAAAATTCCGCCTTCAGAAACTTGAAAGCGTTCGCCACGAAGTTTGAAGGAAAACTTTCAATCATGGTGTTGAGGTTGCGCACGGCACCATTGTAATAGCGGCGCGACAGCTGGATTTCATCTTCAACGCCGGACAGCTTGTCCTGCAAGTCACGAAAATTTGCATCCGCCTTGAGCTCCGGATACGCCTCCGCCACGGCAAACAACTTGCCAAGCGCCCCCGACATGGCCTGCCCCACGGCAGATTGTTCATTCACACTGCCGCCCGCAATCGACTTTGCGCGCAACTCGGCAATTTCGCGAAACAACTTGTCCTCATGCCCTGCATAACCTTTGACGGTCTCGATCAAATTCGGAATGAGATCCGCCCGCCGCTTCAACTGCACATCAATGCCGCTCCACCCCTCGGCTACCAGGTTCTTGTTGGACACCAGCGCATTGTAAACATAGATCAGGTAGCCCGCCACGACCACAATCAATCCCATGAGAATATATCCGAAAGTCATGTCTGCCTCCTCGCTCCGCTTGCCACAGTATCCCAGTTGCGCCCCTGCACCGCAAGCACCACATCATTTGACCTTTCCTTCGCCAAGTGTTGAAATGACACGCAAAGGAACGTGACGATGAGTGCCTACAAGGGCCCCAATGGCCAGGAAGACATGCCCTATCTGTTGACGGCAGGCCCTGTCACCACATCGCGCTCCGTGAAAATTGCCATGCTTGCAGACTATGATGCCGATGATGACGAGTTCATCGCCGTCACGCGGTTTATCCGTAGTGAATTGCCCCGCATGGCGGGCGGTGTCGAAACTCACGACTGCGTGCTGCTGCAAGGTTCAGGCACTTACGCCCAGGAAGCTGCCTTGGCTGCCTTTTGTCCTGAAAGGCGCAAGAAGACACTCGTGATCTGCAATGGCAGTGACGGTGAGCATGCTGCCAGTACTTTGGAACGCATGGGCCGCGCCCTCGTGCGCCTCACCTATCGCGAAACAACCATGCCGCGCGCGTCCGATGTCGCCAAGGTGCTGGATGAAGACCGCAGCATCTCCCATGTCTGGCTCGCCCATGTCGAAACATCGTCAGGCATGTTGAACCCGTTCCGCGACATTGCGCAAGTTGTGCACGCCAGAGGGCGAGTGATGATGCTGGACGCCACATCAAGTTTCGGCGGCATACTTTTGAATGTTGTAGAAGATCATGTGAGCGTCCTCGTGTCCACAGTTGAGGCTTGCCTTGAAAGTGTGCCCGGTATCTCATTCATTCTCGCACGCCCCGAATTGCTGGAAGCATCAGTCGGTCAAAGCCACGGGAACGCGCATGCACTCACTGCCGAATGGTTCAACCAGAAAAGCACCGACCAGTTCCGCCACACACCGCCGACCCATACCATCATCGCATTGCAGGAAGCCTTGCGCGAACTGGCAGTCGAGGGCGGTGTCATGCGCCGCAGCCAGCGCTACCTTCGCAATGCCGAAACTGTGCGTGAACGCATGAAGGCGCTGGGATTCACGCTGCTCCTCTCCGATGTCGAAGCATCGCCCATTATTCAGAGCATACTGGCACCACGTGCGGCAACCTATGACTTCAAACGCTTTCACGATGCGCTGCGCCAGAAAGGCTTTTCCATCGCAGCCGGAAAACTTGCACAGCGTGCGTCCTTTCGCGTAGGCAATATTGGTGGAGTGAACGAAAAGATCATGCAGCAGCTCGTTGCCGCCATCGAAGACGTGATGCATGCCATGGATGTGCGCAGTTTTGCACCGGGGGACCAATGAGGAAAAGCTTGGCGGAAATTGAGGCGCATGCCCTTGCCGCGCTGACAGCAAAGGCTGGCAGCCCCGTTGCCGTCATGGCTGCAGCCCATTGCGCCTGGTTGCACGGTGCGGGGTACAACGGCTTAAAGTATGTGTTTGAAGCCTTGAGCGACGCTGAAACCACAGGCCGCATCGAAAAAGACCTGATGGGTCTTGATCTCAAGAACATTTCCTGTGTTTACATTGCGCAAGACGTCGAAGCTCTCTTCGCCGAGCATGGTCGTCTGTTTCTGCGCAATGTGCGCCACGGCCTGTTCCTGTTGCCAGGTAGCGTCAACGGCAACTATGGCATCGGTTGCCCGGTTGATCCGGCCTTTGCATTGGGTGGCGAACGCACAAAAAATCCCTATGCGGAGAAACTGGATGTGGCCGTGAAGGACGGCGTCGATGTGGACGACGACCTGTGGAATTCGCTTGTTATCTAAGCGCATGAGGAATTGCAAGTGACTGGCCCACTGACAGGTCTCAAGGTTCTGGACCTCACCCGCGTGCTCGCCGGCCCCTGGGCGACGCAGATGCTGGCGGATTTCGGCGCAGACGTGATCAAGGTCGAAAAGCCGGGCGAAGGAGACGACACCCGCGGCTGGGGACCACCCTTCCTCACCAACCCCGATGGGTCACGCGGTGACGCCGCCTACTTCCAGTCCGCCAATCGCGGCAAACACTCCGTCTGCATCGACATGGGCAAGTCGGAAGGTCAGGACTTGCTGCGCCAACTGGCCGCCCAGTCGGATATCATGATCGAAAACTTCAAAGTCGACGGCCTGAAAAAATACGGTCTCGACTATGACAGCCTGAAATCCCTCAACCCCCGCCTGATTTATTGCTCTATCACCGGCTTTGGCCAGACTGGCCCCTATGCCAATCGCGCAGGCTATGACTTCATGATTCAGGGCATGGCAGGTGTGATGTCCATCACGGGAGAACCCGATGGCAACCCCATGAAAATGGGCGTTGCCTTCTCCGATATCTTCGCAGGCCTGCATGCAGTTATTGGAATACAGGCAGCTCTCTATCACCGCGAGAAAACCGGTCAGGGACAGCATATCGATATCTCATTGCTGGACAGCCAGGTGGCAGTACTCGCCAATCAGGCCCTCAATTATCTCGTGGGCGGCAAGGTGCCACAGCGGCTGGGCAACGCCCACCCCAACATTGTGCCCTATCAGACCTTTGAAACCAGCGATGGCCACATCATCATGGCCGTGGGCTCAGATCGTCAGTACACGGAATATTGCCGCATCATCGGTGCACTGCACCTGAGCGAAGACCCTTACACGACCAATCGAGGCCGCGTCGAAAACCGCAACACCCTGATCCCGCTACTGCAACCATTTATGAAAGCAAAGACGACCGCAGAATGGGTCACGGCCTTCGAAGCTGCATCAGTGCCCTGCGGCCCGATCAGCAGCATTGATCAGGTTTTTGAAAATCCCCAGGTGCAAGCACGGGGCATGCGAATTGATATGCAACGCGATGATGGCCTGCAGGTGCCAAGCGTGGCCAATCCTGTTGTGTTCTCACAAACACCAAACAGTTACATTGCACCAAGTCCTTTGCTGGGAAGTGCTACAGAAGATATTCTTTCAAATCGTCTGGGTCTCAACGCTGACCAAATTGCACATTTGAAAAAACATGATGTAATAGCGTGATGTCGAAAACGTCTTCTCCCGTTCCTTTCAACGGGAGAAGGTGCCCGCCCGCCTTCGCCCAAGAGGGCTATGGCGTGTTAAAAAAGGGCTGATGAGGGGCCGCGAGTCCGGTCCTACAACCGTCCGGCAGGCGTCATCTTGTCCACCACATCGGGCAGAACTGTTGCCAGACGCTTCAACAACTCATCGCGGCTCAATCCGGTCTGCTTGGCCAACCCATCGATCACATCACCGCCAATGCCCGTTTCAACTTCAGTCTCTGTCACCGGCTGGTTGTCGCCAGAACCAACCCAGCTGTCCGCCTTCTGCCCCAGGCCATTCTTGCGAAAGCCGTCGATCAGTGAACCAAGTCCGCCCGAAGGCGCTGCACCCTCGGCAGCTGCACCGGTCTTCGCGGTCATACCCTTGACAAATTCACCGATTTTTTCACGATTCTGATAGCCAGCCACGGCCACGAGGCCGAGCAGCGCTGCAAGGGAAGGCATTGAGGATTTGGCCATGGGAAACTCCTGTTCAATTCGGTTTCGTTTAAGTGGGCAATCGAGCGGCAGACTTCAATAGGGAACAATTGCATAGTCAAGCCATTATGTTAAGCTATCCGTCCGAGGTCAACTGCGAGGAGCATCCAATGGGTATTATCAGCACAATCATTTTCGGCTTGGTGATTGGCATCATTGCCAAATTCGTCATGCCCGGCAAAAACGAGCCCGGCGGCTTCATCTTGACAGCCATTCTCGGCATCGTCGGCGCCATGCTGGCAAGCTATGGTGGTCAGGCCCTGGGTTGGTACAAGGACGGTGAAGGTGCGGGCTGGATTGCCTCCATCATAGGCGCCATCATCGTACTCGCCATTTACGGCATGGTCACGAAGCCGAAGGTCTCATAATTGCAGACCATAAGAAATTGTGCGGCCCGGTTAGATGTCCGGGCCGTTTTTTTTGCTGCAGCGGCCATTGCGTGTCATATCCAAATCGTTCAAAATGAAAATCCCGGCGCGGGGGCGTTTGCATAAAGGACCTGCTTATGATGAAAACTTTCTCCGCCTCCGTCGCCCTGCTGCTTCTCTCCGCCGCGACAACACTGGCCGCCGAGACCGTCAACTTCACCATGAAGGCCTCCATGCCGTCACTGCGCGACGTGGCGAACAAGGACACCTTCACCGTCGGCCTGTCCGACAAGCAGGTGGAATCCAGCCTCAAGATCACCTGTCAAGCAGCGAAAGCAGGCATCATCTCGGGGCAAGCCGAATCCTGCGCCGTCACGGGCAACGGTGCCCTCCTCAATCCCGCCAACGGCAAGAAATTGCAGCGCACGCAATATGCCGGCGGCTGGGTGGTGAAGTCTGACGGCTTTACGGAAGGTGGAACACTCTCCGTCAATTATCTCACCGTCGGCAAGGTGCCAGCATCCAACGCCGCCTTTGGCGGATCCATGATGCTGAAACCGGAAGTGAAATCGACAGGTGCCAGCCTGCTGCGCGACACAATTCTCAAACGCGTAAAGACCACCGAGAAGGGCTTGATCGACGAACGCGTGGACACTGTGCAATTCGTCAACTTCACCATTCCCTCCGCAGGCCTGCCGTCAGACAAGGGCTGCATCTGGAATGGTGACATGGTGTTTTCTTACCAGACCCAATCCTGGTTCATGGACCTGAAGTCCAAATGCAACGGCAAGGAATTCGCGCTGAAGGGCAACATGCCATTGACGGCAACACCCAATGTGGGCAATCAGAAACAATATGATTTGACCCTCACATTGCCGTCCGCCGACATCCAAAGTGATGAAGCCCTTTTCGCAAACCCTGAAGGCGACGCCGACCTCTTCGCCGCAGCCGACGGCATCAGCGCCCAGATCATCATGAAGGAAAGCGCCTATGTCGATGTTGAAGTGGATGGCACCACCGACAAGTTGGCCTCCGAGATTGACGCCACGGGGACCTTTACAGGGCAGAACATTCCCATCGAAGCCGTGCGCTCCATGGGCACCATCGTCGGCATCATGGCCCGAACATTTTTTGGCGCATGAGCGAAGGCATCTGGACCATCGGCATCGGCTTCATAGCGGGCATCATTGCCCGCTTCCTCATGCCCGGTGAAAACAAGCCCACAGGCTTTGTTCTCACCGTGCTGTTGGGCATCACCGGAGCCTATGTCGCCACATTCCTCGGGCAGTTCGTGGGTTATCTCAATCCCGGCGAACAATCAGGCTTTGTGGGCCAGATCATAGGCGCCATTGTGGTGCTGTTCGTGTGGGCCATGATCGCGCGCCAGAAGGCGGCCTGAAACACAGCGCCGAAAGCTCTTCCGCCCATGTCGTTTTTGCTCTACACGCCGCTTTCATTCCACGGCATAACGGGTTCCATGGCCAATCTGATCATCACCTACTGGCGCGACATTCCCTCGGCGGTCTCCGTGAAAATCGGACGCCGCGAAGAAAAGCGCATGCTCGACAACCGCTTTATGGAAGCCATCGACATGGCCGCCATGCGCGACGGTGCCACCAACACGGATGATTACCTGGCGGACTGGCGGCGGGGTGAACCGACGCCGGTCTCTGATGACATGGCCGCCGAAGCTGACAAGGCGAAAGCTGAACTCGAGGCCCGTTTCACCCACGACGTTATCAAGCAAATGATCGGCAACGGAGGCCGTGCAATGTCATGACACACACCATCGTTTCATCAGCCACCCGCACCCACATCATCGGCTTCGACAAACCCTTCACCGTCATTGGTGAACGCATCAACCCGACAGGCCGGAAAAAGCTCGCTGCTGAAATGCAGGCTGGAAATTTCGAAGGTGTGATCAAGGACGCGTTGGCGCAAATGGCGGCAGGTGCGCATATTCTTGACGTGAATGCGGGCGTCACCGCCGTAAACCCGAACGAATCCGAACCCCCGCTGATGAAGCAGACGCTCGAAATCGTGATGTCGATTTGCGATCTGCCGCTTTGCATCGACTCGTCGGTCACGTCAGCGCTGAAAATTGGCCTCGAAACCGCCGTTGGCCGTCCGCTTGTTAATTCGGTCACGGGCGAAGAAGAGAAGCTGGAAGCCATTTTGCCTCTCATCGCTAAATACAACGTCCCCGTGGTCGCCATCTCCAACGATGAAACCGGCATCAGCGAAGATCCCGACGTGCGCTTTGCCGTAGCCAAGAAAATCGTCGAACGCGCCGCCGACTTCGGCATCAAGAGCCATGACATTGTCGTCGACCCGCTGGTCATGCCCATCGGCGCCATGGGCACGGCGGGTCAGCAGGTGTTCCGCCTTGTTCGCCGCCTGCGTGAAGAGTTGAAGGTGAACACGACCTGCGGCGCATCCAACGTCTCCTTCGGCATGCCCAACCGCCGCGCCCTCACCGGCTATTTCCTCGCCATGGCCGCATCCCACGGCATGACGAGCGCCATCATGAACCCGCTGCACGACGAAGACATGCACGCCATCTACGGTGCCAACGTTTTGAACGGCACCGACGCCCACTGCAAATTCTGGACAAATCGCTTCCGCGAAATGACCAGTGGACCATCAGCGGCAGCTCAGGCCGCTGGCTTGCAATCATCAAACGAAGATATCGAAGCCCGTCGGGCAGCACGCGAGGCAAGACGTCGGCGCTAAGCTCTTTCTTACAAACCGTCCCCGATTTGCATTCCCTCTCCGTCACGCTTGCGCGTGCCACCTCTCCCGCAAGCGGGCGAGGAAGAAGATTCTTATCCTCGCCCGCTTGCGGGAGAGGTGGCATCGCGAAGCGATGACGGAGAGGGAATTCCATCAATCCTCCAAATCCAACCACCGCACCTCATCCTCAGAAAGCTCAACCTCAAACGCTGCAAGCGAAGAGTCAATTTCCTCTACCGTCCTTGACCCCACCAGGGCAAAACTCGGAAACTCCTGCGCCAGCACCCACGCCGCCGCCACTGCATTGGCCGCAACACCATGCTTCAACCCCAATTCTTCAGCCCGTCGACGACGCTCCGCATTCTCATCACCACCGAAACATGTCTCGGGCCGCGTGTCCTCTAGCAAACGGTTGCGCAGCTCTTCAGGTAGAAAATATCCCCGCGCCTGTGATGACCAGCTGAAATGCGTCGTGCCCGTCTCGCGCAAATATTTCAGTGTGGCGTCATCATGCGACGATACGCAGCCCGGCCACACTGGCTTCGTCATCACGGCCAGTGACAGATTGTTGTTGAGTATTGAAAGCGGCGTGAGCTCCCGCGCCAGTGCGTAATCCTTCGCCGCCTGAAGTCGCTGAACAGACCAGTTCGACCCGCCAAACACCCCAATGCGCCCAGCGGCCTTCAGCACATTGAGCGCATCAACAAACTCACCCACAGGCACATCCGGATTGTCCCTGTGCATGATATAGATGGGCGCAAAATCTATCTGCAATCGTTCCAGCGATTGCGTCAATTGCTGCCCGATGGCCTCCGGCGTGCAATGTGGTGTATGTGCACCCTTGACCGTAACCACCACTTCTTCAGCCACCCCGCGTTGTGCCATCCACTCCCCCAGCGCCGCCTCATGCTGACCTCCACCATAGACATAGGCCGTATCAAATCCGTTGCCCCCGACGGAAAGCCAATGATCCCACACCAGCGCCCCTTCCTCCCACGTATCCTTGTTGTCGCAGCCCAGTATGAACTGACTGAGCGGCCGGGCAAGACCGGGCAGAGGTGCGTGGGGGATCATGGTCATGCGCAAAATCATGTCGCATTTGTCCCGTTCCGGCAATGGGATTTTGCGTATAGAAGCCCACCATGACCGAGCAGAATCCCTTGATCGTCTTCACCCCCTCAGGCAAGCGCGGGCGTTTTCCCGTTGGCACACCCGTCCTCACAGCGGCACGTCAACTGGGTGTCGACATTGACTCAGTCTGCGGCGGGCGGGCGATTTGCGGTCGCTGCCAGATCAACATTGGCGAAGGTGACTTTGCCAAACATGGCATCACATCAACCGACGCCCACGCCTCACGCTTCAACGACGTCGAGGCCCGCTACCGTCGCATCAAGGGCCTGAGCGCAGATCGTCGCCTATCCTGCCAGACCAGGATCGAAGGCGATCTCGTCATCGACGTGCCACCGGAATCCCAGGTGCACAAGCAAGTCGTGCGCAAGGAAGCTGATACCCGCGCCATCGAACTCGACCCCGCTACCAAACTCTTCTTCATCGACGTGGAAGAGCCGGACATGCACAAGCCCTCGTCCGACCTGGAACGCGTCTACGTCGCGTTGAAGGAACAGTGGGGCGTTGAAAACATCACCGCCGAACTGCCGCTGATCGCGTCGTTGCAAAAAGTTCTCCGAAAAGGCGAATGGAAAATTACCTGTGCCGTCTATTCCCGTGCACCAGGCGGCGGAAACCGACTCGTCTCCATCTGGCCAGGCTTTCACGAAGATATCTACGGTCTTGCGATCGACGTGGGTTCCACCACCGTCGCCGCCCACTTGACCAACCTTTCGACGGGAGAAGTCAAATCCTCAGCAGGCCTGATGAACCCGCAGATCCGCTTCGGCGAAGATCTCATGTCACGCGTGTCCTACGTCATGATGAACCCCGGTGGCGAAACCGAAATGACCACGGCCATCCGGTTGGCCCTGCAACAACTCGCAGAAGAAGTGGCAAGGCAAGCAGGCAGCGATCTCAACGACATCATGGAAGTCGTCCTCGTCGGCAACCCCGTCATGCATCATCTCTTCCTCGGCATCGACCCCACGGAACTGGGCGGTGCGCCCTTCGCACTTTCAACAGGTTTGCCGCTGACGTTCCCCGCCCGCGAAATGGATTTCAAATTGAACCCGGGCGCATATGTCTACGTGCTGCCCTGCATCGCAGGTCACGTGGGGGCCGACGCCGCAGGCATGGTTCTCTCCGAAGCGCCGCATGAGTCCGATGAGTACATGCTTTGCGTCGACGTGGGCACCAATGCCGAAATCGTGCTGGGCACCAGGCAACGGCTGCTCGCCTGCTCCTCACCCACAGGCCCCGCCTTCGAAGGCGCACAGATTTCCTGCGGCCAACGCGCCGCCCCTGGCGCCATCGAGCGCATCCGCATCGACGCGCAAACCCTGGAGCCACGCTACAGGGTCATCGGCTGTGATCTCTGGTCCGACGAGGACGGCTTCGAAGCGGCGATCTCGCAAACCGGCGTCACCGGCATTTGCGGTTCGGGAATCATAGAGGCCATCGCTGAGATGTACCTTGCAGGCATCATCAGTCAGGATGGCCTCGTCGATGGCGCAATGAGCGCTTCAAGCCCCCGTATTGAAGCCCACAAGCGCACGTTCAACTATGTCATCAGACAACCCAAAGATCAATCCAACGAACCACTCATTCGCGTCACGCAAAACGACGTCCGCGCAATCCAGATGGCCAAGGCCGCACTCTATGCGGGTGTGCAATTGCTGATGGACAGACTGGGCATCACCCACGTCGATAAAATCCGCCTCGCCGGAGCCTTCGGCAGCCATATCGACATGAAATACGCGATGGTTCTGGGCTTGATCCCGGATTGCGATTTGACAAAGGTGCAATCAGCGGGGAATGCGGCAGGCACAGGTGCCAGAATAGCCCTGCTCAACAAAGCTGCTCGAGATGAAATCGAAGCGGTGGTGAGACGCATCGAAAAAATCGAAACCGCAGTAGAACCGAAGTTCCAACAACACTTCGTCGAGGCCATGGCAATCCCGCACAAGACAGCGGAATTTGTAAATTTGAAAAAGGTTGTGACGCTGCCACCGCTGAAAGACGTGGTGACGATGGGGGATGATGGGGGAGCGAGACGAGCGCGTCGACGAGGGTAAGGGATTTCGGCGCCACCCCACTTTTCTCCCGCATTGCCCTTGCGATTGGGGAGTATCCCAAAGCGACCGAAAAGTATCTCTTGCGTCAAGAAAAGGACCTCTCCCGCCCTTCGGACACGCTCCCCGGAGGGGAGGGACTTGTGGCGCGATCTCCCTCAACGGCTCTTATAGGGGGCTCTTATAGGGGACGCTTCCCTTTTTCTGCCGTAATGGTCTTTCAGTTCGAAAAAGCAGAATGCAAAGTATGGCCGGTGTCTGTCACCGCCCCAATCAAACCGCCTTCGCCGTTAACCGCAAACCCAAAGCCGCCATCACCTTCGAGAGCGTTGCCAAGGTTGGATTGCCGTCCCGGCTCAGCGCTTTGTAAACTGCATCACGGCTCATTCCTGCGTCGCGCGCGATCTGGCTCATTCCCCGGGCTCTTGCCACCACACCCAAGGCATGGGCAATAACCGCCGTATCACCATCCTCAAACGCCGCCTCAACATAGGCTTCAATCGCTTCAGGCGAATCCAGAAGTTCCGCTGAATCCCAGGCAGATGTTTTTACAACCATCTTAAAACTCCTTTGACAAAACCTTGGCAACCTTGATGTCAGAAGCTTGTGATGTCTTGTCGCCTCCGCACAGTAGTATCACCACCGTCTTCCCCGTCTTCTTGAAATAAACGCGATATCCTGGTCCATAATCAATCCGCATTTCAATCACACCCTCGCGCACCGACTTGACATCTCCCAAAAGCCCGAGCGAAAGACGATCAATCCTGATCTGTATCCGTGCAACCGCCCGAACATCCCGCAGTCCCCGAAGCCAAGTTAGAAAAACATCAGTCCTTTTCACATCGAACGTAGTGTATAATTAAAAATACAACTTTGGTTTGTCAATGGAAAGTCTGGAAATTGGATATGACCCTACTTTTCGTCCTCGGCCGTTTTGCCGAAGCAGTACAGTGTAGCCGGAACGGAGTGTCCCACCGCAATGATGCCAGAATTGCCTCGGTCTTGACGGTATTTTCGCAAGCATTGAGGACCGCGTTCGGCTGAAACACCCCATCCCCCTTCGGGATACTCCCCCGGCCCCAAGCGGCCGAGGGAGAACGACTAGCGCTCCGCCAAGCTTACGCCGCCAGCGGCTTGAACGTCATCGCCACGCCGTTCATGCAATAGCGAAGCCCGGTGGGCTTTGGTCCGTCCTCGAACACATGACCGAGATGCCCGCCGCATCGGCGGCAATGCACTTCCGTGCGCGTTGAAAACAGGGTGTTATCTTCCTTCGTACCGATAGCATTGGGCAGATAGTCGTAATAGCTGGGCCAGCCTGTGCCTGAATCATATTTGGTTTCCGAGGCAAACAGCGGCAAGTCGCAGCCAGCACAGTTGTATGTGCCCTTGCGGTCTTCTTTCAACAAAGCGGAAGTGAAGGGCCGCTCGGTGTCTTCTTCACGAAGCGTGGCGTAGGCTTCGGGAGAGAGCAGCTTCTTCCACTCCTCCGGCGTCCTGGTGATTTCAAACTTCGCCTCGGTTTCCGTGGCCCGTGCGGCAAAGCCGAAGCCCATGATCGAAAGGGCGGAGAGATTGAAAAGGCGGCGTTTCATGATGGGTAAGCTCCTGTTGTCAACACTATATACGATCTGCGCAGAAAAAAGTGCTGTCACAACAGCTCAAACTTATGTGACCGTCACTCCACCACGCGGCCCGAAATCGAAGCCCCCGCCCCTTTGTCCAGCTTCACATAGGAGAAGAACGCCAACACCGAAATTCCGGCGACAACCAGCAGGGCAAACGAAAAATCCCCCGCCACTAGCGTGTCGCGCGAAAACCACCACATCCGCGCATCCAGCAAAAACGCAGCGACAGCCACACCGAGTGCAAGAAACAATTGCTGCGCCACGGTATACAAGGCATTGGCGCGCGACATATCCCGGTTTTCTATATCGGCATAAGCCAACGTGTTCAGCGACGAGAATTGCAACGACCGCATGAAGCCCGACACCAGCAAAATGCCAAACATGACAAGCACCGGCATGGTGGCCGTAAAACTCGCCTTCAAGGCAATCATGACGCAGCTTAACACTCCGTTTACCATCAGCAGGTTGCGATAGCCAAAGCGCCTCACCAATGGCGACACTGTGAATTTCATCAGCACCGCACCAAGAGCCGAGCCGAATGTAATGAGCCCGGTCTGAAACGCCGTGAAGCCAAACCCCAGTTGCAGCATCAGCGGAATCAGGAACGGCGTTGCCCCGATGGCGATGCGATAGAGATTGCCACCAACCATCGAATGCCGGAAACTCGGAAACCGCATCAGCTTCAAATCCAGGATCGGCGCTGCCGCCCGCTTGGCATGAAACCAGTAAGCCGCAAGCAGCAATACCCCCACAATAATCATCACCACCACTTGCCACCCAGCGAACAACCCGCGCCCCGCAACGGTCAAGCCAAAGACTGATAAACTCAAGCCAAGCCCCGACAACACAAACCCTTTCACGTCAAGCGCAGGTGCCACTTCAGCTTTCACGTTGGGCATCAGCCAAAGTGCCAGACCGAGCGCCAAAACGCCAACGGGAAGATTCATCCAGAATATCCAGCGCCAGTCATAAACCGTTGTAATATAACCCCCAATCGGCGGTCCAATGACAGGACCAATCAACGCCGGAATGGTAAGCCAGGCAATCGCATCCAGCAATTGCGCCTTCGGCACCGATCGCAGGAGAATGATGCGCCCGACAGGCACCATCATGGCTCCGCCCGCCCCCTGCAGCCCCCGCGAAAATACCAGCCACTCCAGCGACTGCGCAAACCCGCAAGACGCCGACCCCGCCGTGAACACGATGATCGCAAGGCTGAACACCGTCTTCGCACCAAACCGATCCGCCATCCATCCACTGATCGGAAGGAAGACAGTGAGGCCCAAGAGATAGGTTGTGAACGCCAGCTTCAACGAAACAGGACTGGTTCCAAGATCTGCGGCAATGTCCGGAAGCGACGTTGCAATGATGGTCGAATCCATCTGCTCCATGAACAACGCCGCCGCAATGGTCAGCGGCAGCACCCGTGAAAAGCTCGCCATGAGTGGGTGATACACGCAGCACATGGCGGATGCAAAGAAAGGCCCCCTCCCCCCTTCGGGGTACTCCCCCAACAAGCTAGGGGGAGAGCTAGCCGCGAGTCCTTCCCCAATTTGTTGGGAAAGTGCCCGAAGGGCGATGGGGGCCTTTGTTTACCCAATGCGAATTTTACCGCGCTTTAACACCAACAGCAGACAATGCCTCATGACCCACGCCATCCGCAGTGCCGAACTTCTGGGCGCCCTCTCCCACGCGCTGGACCTTACAGAAGGCCAGCCTCAGGGCCATTGCATTCGCGCCTGCTGGATCGGCACGCACATCGGCAAGGCTATCAACCTCGCTCCCGCCGAACTCTCGGACCTCTACTACACCCTTCTTCTCAAAGACCTCGGCTGCTCCTCCAACGCCGCCCGCATCTGCCAGCTTTACCTCACCAACGACCAGCAATTCAAAGCCGACTTCAAATTGATCGACGGCAGCCTGAGCCAGGCCTTGCGCTTCGTGCTCTCCCACACCGGCCTGCAATCCGGCATGGCCGAACGTTTTCGCGCCGTCGTCAACATCATGAAAAACGGTGGCGAGATTTCCCGTGAACTCATTGAAGCCCGCTGCCAGCGGGGTGCCGACATCGCACGGCAGATGGGTTTTTCGGAAAAGGTCGCCAATGCCATTCAGCATCTCGACGAACATTGGGACGGTCGCGGCAAGCCGGAAGGCATCGCCGCGCGCAAAATTCCAACAGCGGCGCAAATCGCCCTGCTCGCCCAGGTGGCCGATGTATTCCACACCGCAGCAGGCAAACAAGCCGCCATCAGCGAAATCGAAAGCCGTTCAGGCTCCTGGTTCGCACCAGACCTTGTTGAAGTCTTCATCGCCCTTGCCGATTGGGATGGCCTTTGGGAACCCCTGACGTCACCCCAACTTCAAGCCCATGTGCTCGGTCTGGAACCTGGCAACAACATTCGCCTCTGCAGCGACGAAGATCTTGATCGCGTGGCGCAAGGCTTCGCCATGGTGATTGACTCAAAGAGCCCCTTCACGCGCGGTCACTCGGATCGGGTGGCCGTATTCACAGATTTGATCGCCGAAGAGCTGGGCCAGACACCAGAGCGACGCCGCTGGTTGCGCCGCGCAGCGCTCCTGCATGACATCGGCAAACTCGCAATTTCCAATACCATTCTCGACAAGCCGGCAAAACTCACCGATGAAGAATTCGCTGTCATCAAAACCCATCCCGCCCATTCCGCCGCCATCCTCAAAGACGTAACAGCCTTCGCGGACATGGCCGACATCGCAGGCGGTCACCATGAGCGGCTCGACGGAAAGGGCTATCCCAACAACCTGAAAGGCGACGAAATCAGTTTCGATACCCGTATCGTGACCACAGCCGACGTCTTCGACGCCCTGACAGCCGACCGCCCCTACCGCAAGGCCATGTCTCCGGTGCAAGCGTTCGCCATTATGGATAAGGATGTAGCCACCGCTTTCGATCCCACCTGCCTCACTGCTCTCAAGTCAGCTCTGCGCAGGGCGGAGTTGTCTCAAGCGGCTTGAAGCCATATATGGGAGGGCTGAGCCAGACTCAGCGAACCAACGCGAATTCCCGCAGGTTCAATCCAAACCTTTCGGTATGATCATGAACCGCTTTTTCAGTTGGCTGGAACGCCGCGTTGACTCTTTCCCGCCGGAGCAACCGCAAAAACCGCCCAACACCACCTGGGGATTTATCCGCTATTTCACGCGGCCATTTTACCCCATGCTGATTGTCGGCTTTGTGCTGTCGATCATCCTTGCCGTCATTGAGGTGCGCTTGTTTGCCTATGTCGGTCAACTTGTTGACACACTGGGCACGGCAGACCGCGCCACATTCTGGAACAACAACAAATGGGAGCTGCTGTTCTATGCCGCACTCGCCCTGTTGATCCAACCTGTGTTCAACGCATCTGCTGATGCCATTGAAAACCAGGGCCTGCGCGGCAATTACGCCATGCGCATCCGCTGGCTGGCGCATCGCTATATGCTCCGACAATCCATGGATTTCTTCCACAACGAATTCGCAGGTCGCGTCTCCACGAAGGTGATGCAAGCCGCCATGGGCGTACGTGATGTGGTGATGAAACTGACGCAGGTCATTGCATGGGTCGCCATGTTCTTTGTCTCAGCGGTCGCAAGCTTCATCGCCAACGACTGGCGTCTCGCCATCCCTCTCATTCTCTGGCTGATACTCTACTGCATCACCATGCGCGTGTTCGTCCCTCCGCTTGGCAAACTCTCTCAATTGCAAGCCGACGCCCGCTCGGTGGTCACAGGCCGCATTGTCGACACCTACACCAACATGCCCACGGTGAAACTCTTCGCCCACGCTTCGCGCGAGGATGATTATGCCAAGGAGAGCATGAGCTGGATGCTGGACGTCGTGCACAAATCCATGCGCGTCTCCACAAAAATGAACATCACGCTCAATCTCATCAACGCGATGCTGCTCACTGGCACCGCCGCTATGGCAGTCTGGCTGTGGCACGGCAACGCGATTACCGTGGGCGCTATCGCGTTTTCTGTAGGACTGGTTTATCGCATGCTGGGGATGGCTCATTGGATGCTGTGGGAAATTGCCAGTCTCTTCGAGGACTTTGGTGTCGTTCGAGACGGCGTGAACACAATCGCCCGCGACCACACCGTTCAGGATATTCCAAATGCTAAAAGCCTTGTGGTTACAAGCGGTAAGATTGCGTTGGAGCAGCTCCACTTCAACTATGGAAAGCCGGTTGTTGATGATCGCGAAATCATTGCCGGTCTCAATCTCACAATAGAATCCGGCGAAAAAGTGGGCCTCGTTGGCCGCTCCGGCGCTGGCAAGTCCACCATCGCAAATCTGTTGCTGCGTTTCTATGACGTAGGCTCAGGTGCTATCCTCATCGACAATCAAAACATTGCCGCAGTGACTCAAGAGTCCCTCCGAGCTGCAGTCGGCGTGGTAACGCAAGACACTTCCCTCCTGCATCGCTCCGTGCGTGACAACATCCGCTATGGCCGCCCCGATTCAACCGAAACCGAAATTGCCGAAGCCGCAAAGAAGGCCCACGCGGAAGAATTTATCGCCCACCTTGTGGATCCCAACGGACGCCAGGGCATGAACGCCCATGTCGGCGAACGCGGCGTGAAACTGTCGGGCGGCCAGCGCCAGCGAGTCGCCATCGCACGAGTTTTGTTGAAGAACGCGCCGATCCTGATCCTCGACGAAGCGACCTCTGCCCTCGATTCCGAAGTCGAAGCCGCCATCCAGGAAAACTTGAACATCCTTATGGAAGGCAAGACAGTGATCGCCGTCGCCCATCGCCTTTCAACCATCGCGGCGATGGATCGTCTCGTTGTCATGGACAAAGGCAGGATCGTCGAACAAGGCACCCACGCACAGTTACTGAAAAAGAAACACGGCATCTACGCCAGCCTGTGGGCCAGACAATCCGGCGGCTTCCTCATTCCAGAAGACATCAAAACCGTCGAGGCGGCGGAGTAGAAGGCCCTCCCCGCCTCGCGCAGTCGGGTGCGAATACTTTTCCTCGCCCGCTTGCGGGGTGTGGTGGCATCGCGTCAGCGATGACGGAGAGGGACTTCTTCCCAACCCTTGTCACTCAAACCGGCACGTAGATGTGCGCCCCATCCTTGGCCTCGGCACGACCGAGCCCCGGATAAGGCCAGTGGTAACCCAGCATCTGCTTCTTGCCAGAGGCTGCCATGTCCAGCAGCTTCTTGCGTTGGGCGATTGCAGCAGTGTGATCAGCATCGAAGGCGAATTTCCAGTCGGGATGCTGGAAGAACAACGGATTGGGGATGGCGTCGCCGGTGATGATAAGCCCATCTCCGCCCGCAATTTCAAAGGACACATGGCCAGGCGTGTGACCACTCGTGTCAATCACCGCAACACCGGGCAACACCTCAGCACCCGGCTTGAAAAACGTAATCTTTTCCTTGATAGCGGCCAGTTGGGCCGCCGTGCCATTGACCATGCCCGTCATGCTGCTGGGCATCTTGCTGGCAAGGTCCGGTGCGGACCAGAAGTTCCATTCGGCTTCCGCCATGTGAAAGGACGCATTGCTGTAGGGCGTCTTGCCATCGGCACCCGTTGTGCCCCAAAGGTGATCCGGGTGGGCATGGGTAAACACCACTTTGGTAATGGTTGCGGGATCCACGCCAGCGGCCTTCAGACTGTCGGCAATCATACCCGCTGTGTCCTGAAAGCCCTTGCCAGAACCTGTGTCAATGAGGATCAGGTCCTTTTCGGATTTCAGCAGCAGGGGGCTGGCTTCGAATTGCGCCTTGTCACCCATCACCATGGAACCCAGCAGCTTTTTGACTTCGTCATCCTTGCCGCCGGAATCAAACAGGTTCAACGGCAGTATCAATGTACCGTCGCTGACCACCGTCACGTCGTAGGCACCCTGCTTGAAACTGTAGGGGCCGGCCAGCGCCATGACATTGGCAGGCAGAACGCCAGCCGCAATCAGGCCAGCGGCACCCGCCATGAATTTGCGGCGATCAAGTCGAATGTGGCGTGAAGACAAGGCAGTATCGAACATATCGAATGACTCCAGTTTGGATGTTTAAGTGAACGTGACATAGTCGCTCGCATCAGTCGACACGAACGTCATCACAATGATGTGAAGCAGTCTGCTGCCTCAGCCCGCGCTGTGCATTTTCTGGAAGTCTTCGCGAAGCCCCCGCAGCAGCGGCAGCAATTCCGGTTCGGATCCGGGTGCGGCAAGCGCCTGCTGCTCGGTGGCAAACACCTCGGCTGCAGTCAGTTTGCGCAGCAATTCAAGATAGCTCTTGGCGAATTGCTCCTGCTCGCTGGGCGCAGGCTGTGCTTCAGCTTCGGCAACGCGTGGTGCCGCTTTCCAGTTCAGCGCCTCGACCGCAGTTTCAACCACCGGCGGCACTGTGACAGGAACTGCCGATTTGGCACTTGCCGTGGCAACAACGTCTTCCAGCGTTGCAGGTCCAAGCAATGTCAGATCGCAATTATTGTGCAGATCGCCCAAAGCCGTGCGGGCATCGGCGACTAAAGTTTGCGCCGTTGCCATGGAGTACATGACAAAGCTGTTGCCGCCCGCAAAATTATCCGACGACGGGTTGTAGAAGTCCCCCAACACCCCGAGAAGCGCCGACACGCGGTCCAATGCCGTCGCCAATGCATCCGCCGGATGCGCCAATTCCTTGTCAGTCAAGATTTCCACCCTAGAACTTTACAAACTAAAGCACAAAATGGACGTCCCCGCCCCACCCATTCACTAAGACGGTTAACCAATCTTGGAAACGTAGTTTTAACCAGTTGCTCAGGTTGTGCAAGACGAGCCGTTGGATCGGCCATTTAATTTCCCTTTCGTTCCCCAATCTCGGCATAACACAAACTGCCCAGACCCAGAATCAAAGTTTTAATTTATTGAAATCATTTGTAAATAACTTTTTTTCGACGCCGACAAAAGCATCGCATTGAAAAAAGTGATTCTCTTGCAGATTGAAATTGACTGTAAAACAGGCAGCTTCGGCATGCACCTGGCACAAGGCTGAGGCGGTGCAAGTCAGACTTTTGGCGCAAGCCGAAAACCGCTATGCTGGGGCATCGGACAGGGGACGGATCACATGAAAATTCTGGTCATCGGCGCTGCAGGCATGCTGGGTCGCAAGCTTGTGGAACGGCTGGCAAGGGGTGTTGCCGGTCTCACTGTTACAGAACTGATCCGCCATGACGTGGTTCTGAGCCCTGCTCCACCTCAGGCCATGTCATTTCCGGTGCAAACCTTCATGGGCGACCTTTCGTTGCCTGGCGAGGCGACAAAACTTATGGACCTGCGGCCTGATCTCATTTTCCACCTCGCAGCCATCGTTTCAGGCGAAGCCGAGGCCAACTTCGAAAAAGGCTATGCCATCAACCTCGACGGTACACGCAATCTGTTCGAAGCCATTCGCGTCCAGGGCGGTGGCTATTGCCCGCGCGTCATTTTTACATCATCCATAGCGGTTTTTGGTTCGCCCTTCCCGAAAGCCATCGGCGATGAGTTCCTGAGTGCGCCACTGACGAGTTACGGCACGCAAAAGGCAATCTGCGAATTGCTGCTCAACGATTATTCGCGCCGCGGCTTTATGGACGGCATGGCGCTGCGCATGCCGACGGTGTGTGTGAGACCGGGTGCGCCCAACAAGGCGGCGTCCGGCTTTTTCTCCAACATCATCCGTGAGCCTTTGGTTGGGCAAGAGGCCGTACTTCCCGTGCCAACCTCAGTGCGGCACTGGCATGCGTCTCCCCGGGCGGCGGTGTCATTTCTCACACAAGCCGCCATCATGGGGGGAGCCGCACTTGGGCCACGCCGAAATCTCTCACTTCCCGGCCTTTCGTGCACCGTCGCCGAGCAATTGGCGGCGCTGGACGAAATTGCAGGTCCAAAGGCGCTTTCGCTGATAAGGCATGTGCCCGACGAGGCCATCATGGGCATTGTCGCGGGCTGGCCGCAGAACTTTGACCCGCAGCGCGCCCTGGATCTGGGTTTTGCGGCTGAAACGCGTTTTGAAGATATCATACGCGTGCATATCGAAGATGAGTTGGGAGGCCATCTCGCTGTCTGACGGCGGATGATACACTCATGCAGCAAGAAAACCGCGCTCGCGGCATCCTCTGGATGCTGGCCACCATGGCCTGCTTCATTGCGCTGGATGCCATCATTAAGCTCGGCCTGGAGCGCTATTCGCTCGTTGAGGTCACCTGGGGACGGTTTTTCTTCGCGACGGTTTTTGCCGCACTATGGTGCGGCAAGAACCTCCCGCAACTGCTGGTGAGCCGTGTACCGGGGCAGCAAACCATCCGCTCGGTCTTCCTCATGGCAACCACGGGTCTGTTCAATTCCGGCTTGACATTGGTGCCACTGGCCACGGCCACCACCATCATGTTCCTGTCACCCATCATGACCACCGTATTGTCAGTCTTTGTGTTGAAGGAACATGTCGGCATTCGCCGCTGGCTTGGCGTGGCCTGCGGGTTTGCCGGTGCAACAATAGTGGTGCAGCCCTGGGCAGCCTTTTCCGGCAGTTTCAACGCAGGAGTCCTGTTTCTGGTTGCTGCGGCCCTGACCAATGCCTGTTATCAGATTTCAACACGCAAAGTGCGAGGCGATGACTCCAGGACGTCGCTGCTGTTCACGGCGGCCTTCGGTGCGGTCATTTGCTCACTTCTGCTGCCCTGGCACTGGCAATGGCCTGATGCCTATGGCTGGGCCTTGCTGGCGGGCAGCGGCTTTGCAGGTGCGCTCGGGCATTTCTGCATCATTCAGGCTTTTCGCCTTGCACCAGCTTCTGTTGTCGCGCCGTTTTCCTATAGTGCTCTGATCTGGGCAACGCTTCTTGGCTACGTCATCTGGAAGGACTTCCCGGACCATAGCGTGTGGGCGGGCGCCGCCCTCATCATTGCATCGGGTTTGTATATTTTCTGGCGCGAACGGGTGCGTGAACTTCAAACTTAGGCGGCAAACCGCCTCGCATGGGCACCCATGTCATTCAGCAATTGTTCTTCGCCATCAGGCACCTTGACGGCGTTTGCTACGCCATAGGCCTCATAATAGCTGATCTCCAAAAGTCCCTGCAGCGTTGTCATGTGGTCGCCCTTAGCAAGATTGCGCAACTCAAGGATCATGTCGGCGATATAACGCGCCGTTTCAGTCTGTGTAATCATGCCGTCCTCGCATCTAAAATAGATTGGCCTAACAGTTTTAAATCTTAAGTGGTGGAACTGGTCGCAAACTGGAGGAATTTTCTGGAATCACCAGCCCTCACCAACACGATAAAAGTGTCAGTGAAAATAAAAACAGTCTCTGGGTTGTATTGGGTCGTCTTGCGACATTATATCAGACGGTGACCACCGACTTGCCATGCATCGGTGTTGCGCCTATGAGCGACCACCTTTAGAGGCGATTTTTCGCCAAATGTGGGCCAAACCCCACCGAACTGGAACCATTGAATGACAGTTGTTGTCGTTGAGTCAGCTGCCAAAGCCAAGACCATCAACAAATATCTTGGCAAGGACTTTACCGTACTGGCCTCCTATGGCCATATCCGCGACCTGCCTCCAAAGGACGGCTCCGTCCGCCCCGACGAAGACTTTTCGATGGATTGGGAAGTCGATTCGAAATCCGCCAAGCGCGTGGCCGATATCGCCAACGCACTCAAAGGCTCCGACCGCCTCGTCCTCGCCACTGACCCTGACCGTGAAGGCGAAGCCATTTCCTGGCATTTGATGGATGTGCTCGGCAAAAAGGGTGCGCTGAAGGGCAAGACCGTCCAGCGAGTCGCCTTCAACGCCATCACCAGGCAATCGATCCTCGACGCCATGGCTCACCCCCGTGACGTGGATGCAGCCCTCGTCGATGCCTACCTCGCCCGCCGCGCCCTGGACTATTTGGTCGGCTTTACAATATCACCCGTGCTGTGGCGCAAGTTGCCGGGTGCCCGCTCGGCCGGGCGTGTGCAGTCAGTGGCGTTGCGCATCGTGTGTGATCGCGAACTTGAAATTGAAGCCTTCCGCAGTCAGGAATACTGGAGCATCGATGGCAGCTTCACGACGCCGAAAGGCCAGGCCTTCGACGCCAATCTCGCGTCCATCGATGGCAAGCGTCTCGAAAAACTGGCGATCCCCAACGCCGAATCCGCCAATCTCATTCATGCTGCGGTCAAAGGCCAGCCTTTCAAAGTGGGTCTGGTCGAAAGCAAACCTGCCAAGCGCCACCCCTTCCCGCCCTTCCGCACCTCAACGCTGCAACAGGAGGCGTCGCGCAAACTTGGCTTCTCGTCCTCGCGCACCATGCAGATCGCCCAACGCTTGTATGAGGGGGTTGATATCGACGGCGAAACCGTCGGCGTCATTACATATATGAGAACTGACGGTGCCGACATGGCCCCCGAAGCCATCGCCGCCGCCCGCAACACCATTTTGAAGCTTTATGGCGAACCCTATGTTCCAGCCACTGCCCGCAAATACACCACCAAGGCGAAGAACGCCCAGGAAGCGCACGAAGCCATTCGCCCCACAGAAATGTCGCGCCAACCGGACAAGCTGCGCAAGGCCCTCGATGCCGATCAACTGGCTCTCTACGACCTGATCTGGAAGCGCACCATCGCCAGCCAGATGGAAAGTGCCGAGCTCGAACGCACGGCAGCCGACATTGAGACGCTGGGCACCGATGGCAAGGCCTACAGTTTCCGCGCCAACGGCTCGGTCGTGAAGTTTGACGGCTTCCTCAAGGTTTACAATGAAGATCTCGACGACGGCGAAGATGAGGACTCAAAGCGCCTGCCCGCCATGGCGCGGGGCGATTCAATCGGCGTCACCTCCATCAAGCCCGTGCAACATTTCACCGAGCCACCACCGCGTTACTCCGAAGCCTCGTTGACCAAGAAGCTCGAAGAACTCGGCATTGGTCGCCCCTCCACCTACGTCAGCATCATGACGACGCTGAAGGATCGGGGCTACGTCCGCATCGACAAGAAACGCCTGATCCCAGAGGACAAGGGCCGCGTTGTAACAGCCTTCATGGAAAGCTTTTTCAAGCGCTACGTGGAATATGACTTCACCGCCGACCTCGAAGAACAATTGGATTCCATTTCCAACGGCGACATCAATTGGAAAGAAGTGCTGCGCCGCTTCTGGGCCGATTTCACCGTGGCGATTGGCGAAGTCAAAGACCTGCGCGTCACACAAGTCATCGATGCGCTGAACGACCTGCTCGCACCTCACATTTTCCCGGCCAAGCCAGACGGCAGCGATGCCCGCGCCTGCCCATCCTGCGCTGACGGAAAACTGTCCCTGAAACTCGGAAAATTCGGCTCCTTCATCGGCTGCACGAATTATCCGAACTGCAAATACACCCGCCAGATGTCCGCCCCCGGCGAGGGTACGGAGGCAGCCGTCCCAGCCGAAGGCATCGTCCTCGGCACCGATCCAGAATCCGGCGCCAACGTCACAAGACGCATTGGCCGCTTCGGGCCCTATCTGCAATTGGGCGAACCTCTGGAAGGCGAAAAGCCAAAACGCGCCTCGATCCCCAGAGGCACCGATCCCTCCAACATCGACTTCGAAGCCGCCATGCGCTTGCTGTCATTGCCACGCGAGGTGGGAACGCACCCCGAAACCAAAACCCCAATCGTCGCCAATTTCGGGCGCTTTGGACCGTTCATTCTGCACGACGGCACCTACGCCAATCTGGAATCCTCCGAAGACGTCTTCACCATCGGTTTGAACCGCGCCGTCGACATGCTTGCCGAGAAACGCGCCAAAGGCCCAGGCTCCCGCCGCACCCCCGCAGCGCTTCGCGAATTGGGCGACCATCCTGGGGGCGGCAAGGTGCAAGTGTTTGGCGGCAAGTATGGTGCCTATGTGAAGCACGACAAGATTAACGCCACGATACCCAAAGACTACACACCCGAAGCCATCACGCTGGAGCAAGCTTTGCAATTGATTGCAGAGCGCGCGGCGAAGGGTGGACCTGTGAAGGCGAAGAAGGCACCTGTAAAGAAAAAATCTCCTGTTAAGAAAGCTGCAAAGAAGCCCAGTATCAAAAAAGCTGCAAAGGCAGCATGATGATAATGGAATCGTCATTCCATGCGAGCCGTGCCATTGCGCAAGCAATGGCGGAAGGCGAGACATGGAACCCCGCTTTCTCGCCACAGTTCCGGTGATGGCCATTAAAGCGGGGTTCCAAATCGCCCGCAAATGGCGGGCGTTTGGAATGACGAATTCTGGGAGTTGTTTCAATTGAAAACACCTAAGCGCGCCCGCCCCAAACCTGCCTCCACCCTCTCAACCGAAGCTGACATCGCAGCCTTCGTTGCCAATTCTCCCGGTCACATTGGCAAGCGTGACATCGCCCGCGCCTTCAAACTCAAAGGTGCTGACAAGCTCGCCCTGAATTCAAACCTGAAAACTAAATCAAAACTGAAAACTATCGCCCCGAAAAAACTCGCTCGCAGCGAAAGCAGCCTTGCTCCCGTGATGGAAATTGAAATCACGTCTCTCGATTCCGAAGGTGAAGCCTTCGGCCAGCCCGTAAGCTGGAACGAAGGCCGCGCAGGACCACCACCGAGAATGCCAGTCATCACCGATGGCAAATCCGCCCCTGGCGTCGGAGACCGTGTTCTCGCAAAAATCGAAGCCTACGCTGGTACGGGAAACTACACCCATCAAGCCCGCGTCATGCGCAGCCTCGCCAAAGATGCAACGCGCATCGTCGGCATCTTTCGCAAAGACTCGAATGCAGGCGGTCGCATCATCCCCTCCGGCAAAAAAGAGCGCGACGATTACATCGTGCAAAAAGGCGATGAAGCCGGTGCCAAAGACGGCGAACTCGTGACAGCCGAAGTGACGCGCCATCGCGGCCGCAGCCTGCCCCACGCCCGCGTGCGCGAACGAGTGGGCGCAGCCGATGACCCGCGCAACATCTCGCTCATCGCCATCCACACCAACGGCATTCCCGATCAATTTCCGCAGAGCGTTCTCGACGAGGTCAAAAATCTAAAACCCTTCACGCTGGATCACCGCGAAGACCTCCGCCACATTCCCCTCATCACCATCGACCCCGCCGATGCCCGCGACCACGACGACGCGATTTACGCATCCCCCACTGACGATGGCGGTCACGACATCATCATCGCCATCGCCGATGTTGCCGCCTATGTACGACCCGACACATCACTGGACCGCGAAGCCCGCAAGCGCGGTAACTCCACATATTTCCCCGACCGTGTGGTGCCCATGTTACCAGAGCGGATTTCCAACGATCTCTGTTCCCTCATTGAAGGCGAAGACCGCCCTGCCCTCATCTGCTTCATTTCAATCGACGCCGACGGCCACAAAAAATCCCACCGCTTTGCCAGAGCCGTCATCCGCATCGCTGCAGGCCTCGCCTACGAACAAGCCCAAGCCGCCATCGATGGCCGCGGAGAACACGCCCTCCTTGAACCGGTCTTGAAACCACTCTGGGCCGCCTACGCTGCCCTCTCCAAAGCCCGCGACAAACGCGGCCCCCTCGATCTTGATCTCCCTGAACGCAAGATCATCCTCGACAACGAAGGCCGCGTCTCCAAAGTCATCTCACCCGAACGTCTCGACGCCCATCGCCTTGTCGAAGAATTCATGATCCAGGCCAACGTGGCTGCCGCTGAACATCTCACGAAAAAGCGCGTGCCCCAACTCTTCCGCGTGCATGAAGTACCGTCACAAGAAAAGCTCCGCTCGCTGCAAGAGTTTCTGCGCACCACCAGCATTCCCTTCTCGCTGGGGCAAGTCGTGCGCTCCAAACACTTCAACCAGATTCTCCGCGCGGCGAAAGACACACCTCAACACCGCGTCGTCCACGAAGTTGTATTGCGCTCCCAGTCACAGGCGAATTATCGGCCCGTGAATGCAGGCCACTTCGGCCTGTCGCTTGCCAACTACGCCCACTTTACTTCCCCTATCCGCCGCTACGCCGACTTGATTGTGCATCGCGCCCTGATCACCTCGCTCAACCTGGGAAATGATGGTCTGTCCACGGACGATATTGCGAAACTTGAAGAAACCGCCGAACTCATCTCTGCTGCAGAACGCCGATCCATGATCGCCGAACGCGAAACCAACGACCGCATGGTCGCAAGCTTCCTGGGCACAAGTCTCGGCGCACACTTCCATGGCCGCATCAGAGGTGTGGTCAGCGCGGGAATGTTCGTCGTCCTCACCGACACCGGGGCCGACGGTTTCGTGCCCGCCTCCACCTTGGGCAAAGACTACTACAGCTTCGACACCACATCACATTCGCTGGTCGGCGCAGCCACAGGCGAAACCTTCCAACTGGGAGACGACATCGAAGTCCGCCTGATGGAAGTCGCCCCCATCAAAGGCGGATTGCGATTTGAAGTTATCTCGCAAGGAAAGACTGGAAAGCCGCTGAAGCGGTTTGCCAGGTCCCAAGTCAGGCAATCGAAACGGCGGCGGTAGGACCCCACCCCCGGCCCCTCCCCGCAAAGAGCGGGTAGGGGTGAAGTATGAATCACCCCTCCCCAATCTTTGGGGAGGGGCCGGGGGTGGGGACTTTCGCGCGACATCCTCTCATTTGACTCTTCTTCTGATCCCGCCTATGGCCCCACCCATGCGACGCTGGCCTGATGGCGAAGTCCCCCGTCCGTTTTCCTTTTTGTTCGCCCGGATTTTTCACACCGCATGAGTTTTTCCACCCTGGGGCTCAGCCCCAAAGTTCTCGAAGCCGTAACCGCGGCTGGCTATACCACGCCCACAGCCATCCAGGCTGAAGCCATTCCCCATGCACTGGCGCGCCGCGACGTGTTGGGGCTGGCCCAGACCGGTTCTGGCAAGACAGCGGCCTTCGTGCTGCCCATGCTGACCCTTCTGGAAAAAGGTCGCGCCCGCGCCCGCATGCCGCGCACGCTGATTCTGGAGCCCACCCGCGAACTCGCGGTGCAGGTTCAGGAAGCCTTCGAAAGTCTGGGCAAACAGCATAACATCAGCGTTGCCTTGTTGATCGGCGGCGTGGCCTTCGATCCGCAGGCCGCCAAGATTGATCGCGGGGCGGACGTCGTTATCGCCACACCAGGCCGCTTGTTGGACCATTTCGAACGCGGCAAGCTGTTGTTGACAGGCGTTGAACTCCTCGTCATCGACGAAGCCGACCGCATGCTCGACATGGGCTTTATCCCCGACATTGAGCGCATCTGCAAGCTGTTGCCGTTTACTCGCCAGACCCTGTTCTTCTCTGCCACCATGCCGTCGGAAATCCAGCGTCTCACTGCGCAGTTCCTGCATAACCCCGTGCAAGTCGAAACCTCCGTCGTATCCTCCGCCGCCTCGAGCATTTTGCAATTTGCCGTGAAGGTCCCCTCTGAAGCCGCCGCCAAGCGCGATGCGCTCCGGAAGCTCATTCGCAGCCAGGAAAATTCCGAAAACTCCAAGATCAACAACGCCATCATCTTTGCCAACCGCAAGACCACCGTGGCGCTGCTCGAGAAATCCCTGATCCGCCACGGCTTCAACGCCGGTGCCCTGCATGGTGACATGGACCAGTCAGCGCGTCTCAAAATGTTGACCGCCTTCCGCTCCCAAGAAGTCACATTCCTGATCGCCTCGGACGTCGCGGCCCGCGGCCTCGACATTCCCGAAGTCAGCCACGTCTTCAACTTCGACGTACCCATCCACGCCGAAGACTACGTCCACCGCATCGGTCGCACAGGTCGGGCCGGCCGCGAAGGCCATGCATTTATGATGGTCTCTTCCGCCGATACGAAACACTTCAAGGCCATTGAGGCGCTGCTCAAAAAAGACATTGACTGGTTTGCGCTGGACGAAGTGGCCGTGAACGAAGTTGAAGACGTGCCAAAGCCCGTTCGCGAACGCCGCACGCGCGAAAAAAAGCCTGAGCGTAAAGCTGACAAACCCGTTGCTGCCGCAAAGCCGGAAAGGGCACCTCGCCCGCGCCGCGACTACCACGAACAAACCGACGCGCCTGATGACGGCGGCTTCAACGCCGGAAACATGCCAGCCTTCCTCGCCAGACCGGCAAAGGTCGCGTCACGCTGAGCTTAACGTTGGGCTAACGTTAACGTCTCGCGTGTATGGTATTGCCCATGTCTGATACTCAACCCGCCGCTGCAAACACACCGGAGTCGCCCGAACAGCGCCGCGCTGCCAAACGGATGCGCGTGTTGAAATCCGGAAAAATCGTACTCGAAGGCCGCCAAGCCGTGGATTGCACCTTGCGCGATATTTCGCAAACAGGCGCCAAGCTCGTCTGTGCCAGCGCTTTGGACATGCCCGACAAATTCCGGCTGTTCGTTGCCGCCGACAATACGCTGCGAGAAGTGCAAATCGCCTGGAAAGAAAAGGGCCTTTTGGGCGTCACGTTCGTCGGCGAACCCAAGAGTGCAGCGCTCCGGAAGTTCTAAGCCGCTGGCATTTCAGCCGGTTTGATCTCAACACTCTCGCCACAGCCGCAGGCCGAAATCTGGTTCGGATTGTTGAATACAAAGCCCGACTTCAAAATCCCGGTCTGGTAATCCATCTGCGTGCCCAGCAGAAACATCAAGGCCTTGGCCTCAATCAGAACTTTGGCCCCATCCTGCTCCACAACTTCGTCAAACGGCCTGGGCTCCATGGCCCACTCCATGGTATATTCCATGCCGGCACACCCACCGTTCTTGACGCCAACGCGAAGCCCGATGCCGTCATCTTTCGCCATGAGTTCGCGCACCCGCGCTGAAGCGGCCTGTGTCATTGTCAAAATCGAGGGACGTGGTTTCATGGCGGCTCTCCTACCACATGTTCATTGCCATGCGGGCCTCTTCCGACATGCGACTGTGATCCCATGGCGGGTCAAACGTGATCTTGGCCTTGACACCAGACACCCCCGCCACTGAGCCCACAGCATTCTCCACCCAGCCCGGCATATCGCCAGCCACCGGGCAGCCCGGCGCCGTCAGCGTCATGTCAATTGCCACAAAGCGATCATCATCAATATCGACCTTGTAGATCAGGCCCAGCTCATAAATATCAACCGGGATTTCGGGATCATACACTGTCTTCAGCGCTCCCACGATGTCATCCGTCAGCCGCGCCAGCTCATCGGCCGGAATGGCAGCGGGATTCGGGGCATTTTCAACAGCAGCTTCCATCATCCAAAGATCCTCTGAGCAGAGATAAGCGCGTCAGCCAGTTTATCAACCTCTTCATGGGTATTGTACATGCCGAAAGATGCACGACAAGTTGCCGTCACGCCAAAGCGCTGCAACAGGGGCTGCGTACAATGGGTGCCGGCCCGCACCGCCACACCCTGCCGATCAATAACCGTCGCCACATCATGGGCATGAGCCCCTTCCATGGTGAAGGAGATAATTGGCCCCTTGGCCTTGGCCCGCCCGAAGATTCGCAGCGAATTGATGCGCGACAGCCGCTCCATCGCATGATCATGCAAGGCGTTCTCGTGCGCGACGATGGCGTCCGCCCCAATGCCCCGCATGTAATCCAGCGCCGCCCCAAGCCCGATGGCCTCGACAATCGCAGGCGTTCCCGCCTCAAACCGATGTGGCGGATCATTATAGGTTACACCTGCTTCAGTAACCTCTGAGATCATCTCACCACCGCCTTGATAAGGCGGCATTTTCTTCAAGTGCTCGGCCTTGCCAAAAAGCACGCCAATACCCGTGGGGCCATACGTCTTGTGGCCCGTGAACACCACGAAATCCGCATCAAGCGTCTGCACGTCAACAGTGCCATGCACCGCAGCCTGACTTGCATCGACAAGCACGGGAATGCCCCTGTCATGCGCCAGCCGGATAATCTCATGAATGGGTGTAATCGTCCCCAACGCATTCGACATCATGGTTACAGCCACCATCTTTGTCCGCGCCGTCAATAGCTTGGCATAATCCTCAAGCAGAAAATTCCCCTCATCATCAATCGGCGCCCATTTCAAGACAGCCCCCCGCCGCTCCCGGTGGAAATGCCACGGCACAATGTTGGAGTGATGTTCAAGAATGGACAATACAATTTCATCCCCCTCGCCAATCACCATGCCGCCAAATGACGAAGCCACCAAATTGATGGCGTCTGTGGCATTCCGCGTGAAAATGATTTGATCCTTGGACGGAGCATTCAAAAACCGCCGAACCGATTCTCGCGCATCTTCAAAAGCCTGCGTCGCGGCATTCGAGAGGAAATGCAAACCGCGATGCACATTGGCATATTCCATGGCCATACTGTTGACCATCGCATCAATGACAATCTGCGGCTTCTGTGACGACGCCGCGTTGTCGAGATACACCAGCGGCTTGCCATAAACCTCGCGCGAGAGAATAGGAAAGTCAGCCCGGATTTTGTTGACGTCAAACATCAAAGGCCCCCTCCCCCTTCGGGGTACTCCCCCAACAAGTTGGGGGAGGCATCAGCAACAAGTCCTTCCTTAACTTGTTGGGGAAGTGCCCAAAGGGCGATGGGGGCCTTCATCATCCCGTCCTCACATGCAACAACGCCATCAACGCATCCCGCACATTCTCATTCTCCACCGTCTCAATCGCCTCCACCACAAATGCCTCAACCAACATCGCCCGCGCTTCTGCCTCCGGAATCCCACGTGACTTCATGTAGAACAAGTGATCATGGTTCAGGTCCCCACACGTGGTCCCATGCCCGCACACCACATCATCAGCATAAATCTCTAGCTCGGGCTTGGCATCAAACTCCGCCGTCTCTGACAACAGCAGCGCATGAGATGATTGCTTGCCGTCAATCTTCTGCGCATCTTTCCGCACAATCACCTTGCCCTGAAAAATTCCGCGTGACTTGTCCTGCATCACGCATTTGAACAACTCGCGTGACAGACAGTTCGGCACCTTGTGGTCAATAATGAGTGCCGTATCGGCGTGCTGCGCACCCCGCAATAGGTAACTGCCGGAGACTTTCGCGGAAGCATTCTCGCCATGATATTCGACAATACCATTCTGGCGGTTCAGCATGGCCCCAGACGTCAACGTGAAATCATTGAAAATCGCATCCGCCCCCAATCTCACAATCACCTGCGAAAGATGCTGCGCCTTCGCCGACTCCGTCTCAATCTTCACCCGGTCCAGCCGCGCGCCTTTGGCCACATCAATGGTGGTCACTGGGTTGTTGAGATACTCACCCTCTCCAACATACGTCTCAATCACAGTCGCCGAAGCACCAGCAGCCACCGCGATATGTAACCGTGAAGCAACCGCCACACCCTGCCCGGTCGTCACATGAAGAACTTCAACAGGTTGGTCCACGTTGCCATCAAACGACAACACAATCACCTTCGCATTCAACTTCCTGTTCAACGTCAACAGCGGATCATCGTGTGAAATCGAAGGCGCAACGTCCGACACAATCATTCCCTTGGGCGCCGACTGCAACACGCCATTCACAACCAAAACCCGCTGCATATGCAACGCGGCAAGTGGCGACGATGCAACCAACCTTTCCACATCTTTCGCAACCGAAGCCACAACATCAACCGAATAAGCGCGATCAATCAGCCGCTTCAAATCCGTCCACTTCCACGCCTC